>CAMOQY010000001.1 GCA_946623295.1 uncultured Lachnospiraceae bacterium
ATTCAAGGATGCCGTAGCAAACAAGCCCGGCTTCGTAAAGGCAATGTGGTGCGGAGACCTTGAGTGCGAAATGAAGATAAAGGAAGACACCACTGCAACATCCCGCTGCATGCCTTTTGAGCAGGAGCAGATCTCGCCTGTATGTGTGTGCTGCGGCCGTCCTGCCAAAAAGCTGGTCTACTGGGGCAAGGCATATTAAGAATGGCAAGTGTGCGATCCTGCCGCGGGCTTTACTGAAAGAGAGTTGCCGGCAGGAGATATAAAAACGGCAGGGGTGCAGGCCCCTGCCGGATCGTAAAAACATGAACAACAGCAGCTACAATCAGGCACCCTACCGCGCGTTTGGCGAGAAATTCGACGCCGTCATGAGACTGTCGGATATGTCAAACGTGCTCTTCGGAAGACTTGTCAACATGGACGCATCGTATATCAGCCGTTTCCGCAGCGGTACCAGGTCTCCGCGTTCAAATCCCAAGGCCGTGGAGGATATCTGCGATGTGCTGCTGCGCAGGTTGAAGGACCAGGGCCGGATCGGGGAGCTGGCTGATTTTATGCATGTATCCCCGGAGACAGTCTCCGACGACGATGAGCTCTTTGCCACGTTCAGAAGCTGGCTCTTTGATATCGAAAAGGATGACGGCGCGCAGATGGCTGAAAAGCTCCTGGAGAACATCGACGCCTTCTCGCCAGATGCCAGTATGATGGAAGCCGCGATGAAACTTGCCGAGGCGGATGAGGCCGGCGAAGGACCGCGCAGCGTATATTTCGGCGCAGATGGCCTGCAGTCGGCGGTGCTCAGATTCCTGCGCGACGCCGCGGCCGCCGGCCCCGGAGAGCTGCTTCTCTATTCGGATCAAAGCATGGACTGGATGGTGAACGACTCGCAGTTCCTTATGAAATGGGCGGCACTGATGCTGCGCTGCGTAAAGAGCGGAGTCTATATACGCATCATCCATAACGTGGACCGCAATCTGGACGAGATGATGCAGGCCATTGTCAGCTGGCTGCCGCTATACATGTCCGGACGCATCGAGTCGTATTACTGCAAAAAACAGAGAAATCTGCGTTTTTCAAACACTATATTCCTCAGGCCCGGCATGGCCTGCATCAAAGGGAGCAATTTCGCCGGCACCGAGAACGAAATCGGAGTTTACCGCTATGATACCGACAGGGAGCTGCTCGATCTGCACAGATGCATCTACGACAGGCTTCTCTCCGAGTCGCGGGCGCTGGTGCGCATCTACGGTAATTCCGAGCTGGCAGACAGACTTATCGCCAGCAGCGCCTATACGGTCCCCAACCTGCCCTTCAAAAACGTCCAGGTCGCCATTTCCGAGAGATCGGTAGACGTGAGCAGACTTGCCGCTCCTAAAGTAACGTTCACCATCACTCATCCCGCGCTCTGCAGGGCCTTTGCCGCTTACGCCGAGAAGGCGGGAGAGAAGTAGACGGGCCGCAGCCGAGCACAAAAAAGCCGCAGACAATGCGGCTTTTTTGATGTAAAGAAATGGGTTATTTCAGGTTCGGACAGCGGGATGCGATATAGCTCCTGACGAATTCGAAGTCCTGATCAGCGGCATAGACCTGGTTATGCTGAAGGGCGCCGTTCACTTTGATAAGATGGCGGCGGGGGTATGCTTTGATACTCCGCACCTTTTGAAAATCCGAGTACATCTCCGTGCGCTGAGCATTCAGTCCGGCGCCTGCAGCGGAGGGCCTGCCGCTGAGCGCACCGGCTGCTGCGGCAAACTGCCCGATCTTTTTGGCTTTCTTTGCCTGATCAGCGCTCTGGCTGTGCTTTATACCATGCTCGTCCATCTCAAAGTCTACGATATACTTACCGCCCATTATCAGAGCATAGATCAGGTATCCGATCCCGGTAAGGACAGTCATTCCCAGTACAAAGTATCCGAATAATTTCAGATTATCAGGAAGGTTCACCGTTCCCCAGTCGATCAGATCCAGGACGGCGATCAGTGCAAAGATGCCGAGGATAATGAAGAAAAAGATCTTCCAGATCAGAAAAAAGTAAACAGGATTCCGGTACAGGCTGACCTCGTACCTCCAGCGGTAGATTCCGTTGTCATCAAGTGTTATATTGCTGCTGACCTGCATAGTGCACCCTCCTTCTTTTGGATCCATTTTAGCGGGTGCAGCGGCTGCCTTCAATCCCGGAGACGCCTTTGTCAATGACATACTTAAACCTTTATTTCCGAGGTTTAAGTATATTTTTACGTTGATCGGCCTGCCGCATGAGATCGCGGCAGGCTTTATTCTTCTCCTGAAAGCTCGCAGCGGCCGTAGAGCGCTGTCATCGCGGCGATCTCCGAAGCGAGCTTTGCGGTCAGAGATCCGGGAAGCATACGCCAGCGCCAGTTTCCATCGAGTATTCCCGGAGTGTTAATACGCGCGCTGCCGTCCAGCTCCAGCCAGTCCTGCATCTGGGCGATAAAAAGGTTCGCGGTGGAGCTCATACCGCCGCGGATGATCCCGCGAACGTAGCCTTCGTCCTTGTTCAGCCCAAAGTATCTGACCGCAAGAGCGCGGACCTCGTCATCGGCCCCATCCAGCCATCCGCGTATGGTATCATTGTCATGAGTGCCGGGATAGCAGATGCAGTTAGCGGTATAATTATGAGGCATATCCTTTGAGTCCTGGGAATAAAAGGCAAATTCGAGCACGCGCATTCCCGGAAGACCGGAATCCTTGAGGAGCTGTTCTACCTCCGGTGTGGGATATCCCAGATCTTCCGCGATGAATTCTGTATCACGGAACCAGCTCGTAAGCCTGCCCACGAGATCCATGCCGGGACCTTTTACCCAGCATCCGTTTTTTGCGGTAGTCTCATCAGCTGGAACCGTCCAGTAGCTTTCGATCCCGCGGAAATGATCTATCCGGATCATATCATAGAGCCTGGCTGCGCCGCCGACTCTGCGTATCCACCAGCCGTAGCCGTCCTGCGCCATCCGGTCGTAGTCATACAGCGGATTTCCCCAGAGCTGCCCGTCGTCCGTAAAATCATCCGGCGGCACTCCTGCCACCTTTACCGGTGTATTCTGGTCATCGAGCTGGAAGTACTGCGGATCAGCCCACACGTCAGCTGAATCGAGCGCTACGTAAAGCGCCATGTCGCCGATGATCCGGATGCCTTTTTCATGCGCATACTCGCGCAGCTGTTCCCACTGTTTAAAAAAGAGGTACTGCGTATAGATATAGAACCGCACATCATCCTCAAGCATGCGGCCGTATTTTTCAACAGCGTCTGCTCTGTGCAGTCTGATTTCTTCGTCGGGCCATTCGAGCCAGCTTTTCATCCCAAAATGCTTTTTTACGGCCATGAAGAGCGCGTAATCGCAAAGCCAGCCTGAGTTTTCATCCGTAAAACGGCTGAGTGCATCGCTCTCGCGCGCGTATCCTCGCTTATATGCCTTATAGAGGAGTTTTTCGCGGTTCTCATATAAAAGGCCGTAATCGACCTTTTCCGGATCGTCTCCCCAGCACAGGCCGTCGATCTCCTCCTGTGTCAGAAGGCCGTCCGCGGCAAGTATATCGAGATCGATAAAATAAGGATTGCCTGCATAAGCGGAGGGACTCTGATAAGGAGAGTCCCCCACGCTTGTCCGGCCCGCGGGAAGTATCTGCCACCAGCTCTGTTCCGCCTCGGCAAGAAAATCGATAAAATCACGGGCCGCCTGCCCGAGAGTCCCTATACCGTAAGGAGAGGGAAGGGATGACACGGGCATTAGTATTCCACTGCTTCTTTTCATTTTTAGCCTTTTACAGCGCCGGCTGCAACTCCCTTGATGATATATTTCTGGCAGATGAGGTAGAAGACGATGACGGGTATGATGCTGAGGAGTATCAGCGCCATCGTTGCGCCGAGATCTACCGTGCCGTAGCTTCCCTTCAGATACTGGATGTGGATGGGTATCGTGCGGTAATCGTTTATATCCAGCACGAGATAGGGCAGCAGATAGTCGTTCCAGACCCACATGATCTCAAGTATTCCCACGGAGATGAGGGTAGGCTTGAGCATGGGCAGTACCACGGAAAAGAACGTGCGCACCGGACCGCAGCCGTCGATAGAGGCCGCCTCTTCGATCTCGATGGGGATCGATTTGACAAAGCCAACGAACATGAAGATCGCCAGACCCGCTCCAAAGCCCAGATACACGATGGGGATCGTCCAGGGAGTGTTGAGCTTTAACGTATCCGCGGTCTTTGACAGCGTATACATGACCATCTGGAACGGCACCACCATGGAAAATACACATAGATAATATATAATCCGGCAGAGCTTTGAATCAACTCTGGCTATGTACCACGCGCCCATGGAGCAGCAGATCAGTATCAGAGCCGTTGAGGAGATGGTGATGAGAGCACTGTAGCCTGCGCTCTTCCAGAAAGGATAGTTGCCGAAGGTCATTCCCTTTTCAAAATTGTCCAGACCGGCGAAGGAATCCTCGTCAGGGAGAGCAAAGGTATCGGTCTTGACGTAGGTATTCTCTTTAAAGGAATTTACAACGACGCTAAGGACGGGCATCATATATACGATGCAGACCAGCGCGAGCACGATGGACATGACGGTCTTGCGCCTGCGCTCGGCGGAGAGACTTCCTGCAGTGTTCATTACTGCTGCACCTCCTTTCTTCTGGTAAAGCGGAGCTGGATCAGTCCGAGAGCCGCGACAAGTATGAAGAACAGTACGGCCTTGGCCTGAGCGACGCCGGTCGCGGACGTATTCTGTCCGTAGAATGTGTTAAAGATATTAAGAGCGAGCATTTCGGTCTGCTTGATCTGCGAGCCGTCCGACAGAATGGTGATGGGCAGACCGCCCGTCAGAGCCAGGTTCTGATCAAAGAGCTTGAAACCGTTTGTCAGAGAAAGGAACGTGCAGATCGTGATCGAAGGCATGATATTGGGTATGGTGACCTTGAAAAGAGTCTGCCATTTGCTTGCGCCGTCGATCTTTGCGGCCTCGAGCATATCCTCCGGGACGGCCTGAAGTCCGGCGATATATATGATCATCATATATCCTATCTGCTGCCAGCAGACGAGGATGATCAGGCCCCAGAAGCCGAAGGTGGAGTTCTCCAGGATCGACGTACCGTAACGGCTGAGGATGCCGTCAAAGATCATGGACCAGATATAGCCGAGGACGATACCGCCGATCAGGTTTGGCATAAAGAAGACCGTGCGGAAAAGATTGCTGCCCTTGATGCCCTGCGTAAGCAGATACGCTACGGTAAACGCCAGAATATTGATAATGATCAGACTGGCTATCGCGAAAAGCGCTGTATACCAGAAGGCTCTGTTAAAGGACGGGTCGGCGAGCGCCCTGCCGTAGTTGCCAAAACCTATGAACTCGGCGTCCTTTATCAGCCTGAATTTACAGAGTGAGAGATAGATGCCCTGAATGAATGGCCAGATAAATCCGATGGCAAAGCACACAACGACCGGTCCCATGAACAGCCAGGACCATTTGCGCATGGATCTTATCTTGGCGGGCTTCTTTTTTAAAGCTGAGAAATTACTTTTATTGTTTTTCACGGGGAACCCCCTCCAGATACTACATTTACAAAAAAAACAGCGGGGCGGGCAGACGGCTCGCCCCGCCGCAGTCACACGCTGATGCGCGGACGGGAATCAGTGATTACTGGTTCTGCTTCTGATACTGAACGGCCCAGCCGTCGATCATGGCAGTACGAACGGTCTCCCAGTTCGCGTCGGTCTGATCGGCATTGTAGGCGTTCAGAGCGGAGACAAGACCTGCGCGGTAGTCGTCAACACCGGGCTGATAGTTGGTAGCCCAGTCCATGACGTAGCAGCCCTTGTTGGTGTACTCGTTTGCAGCAGCCAGGAAGCCGTTGGTGGACTCTGCAGCGCTCTTATAAGGCATTGCTCCGAAGGTATCGACAAGGATACGGGAAGCCTCGGCGTCGGTCACACACCATACCAGGAAGTCCATGGTGGCCTTCTGGTCTTCCTCGGAAGCCTTGGAGTTGATGGCCCAGCAGTTTTCGGTACCGCAGTTGAGGCCGGCTTTCTCCTCGCCTTCAACACCGCAGTAGTAAGGGATCATGGTGGCGTTCGGGACTGTCTCGGATACTGCTGAATACTCCCAGGAACCGTTTACAAAGAAAGCAGCCTTGCCTTCCTTGAACTCGGCCTCGGAATCATGTCCGCCTGTAGCCAGGGTCTTGGGATCCTGGGTGCTGTTGTTGATGCAGAGATCGTAGAGATTCTTGTAGTTCTCTACGTAGGTTCCCTTGAGCTCAGCGGGGCACTCGGTCCAGGTGCTGCCGGAGTCGCGCTCCTCATAGTAGTACTCAAGGTTGACCATATGGCCGGTGAATCTCCAGCTGGAGCTGGAATCCATATCGCAGGCGGAGAAGGCGTCAAAGCCCAGCTCGGCCGCGCGGCTGTGGATATCCTCGACTACAGCCTTGAGGGTGGCGAAGTTGGTGATCTCATCTACGGAGTGTCCTGCCTTCTCGAGCAGATCGGGGTTAACGATGATGCCGTAGCATTCGAAGCAGTAACCGATGGAGACGAGCTTGCCGTCAGCGGAATACAGGTTATATGCGTCGGTATTGAGTTCCTTGGCGATAGGTGTATCCTTGAGGTCGAGAGCATAGTCAGCCCAATCCTTTACGCTGTTGGTGTTTCCTACAACAAAGAGCGTAGGCGGAGCGGACTTGTCCATCTCGGACGTAAGAGTCTGGCCATAGGTGCCGGAAGCAGCCGTAACGACCTTTACGTCGACGCCGGTCTTCTCTTTGTAGAGCTTGGCGACCTCTTGAAGAGCCTCATCGGATTCGGGCTTGAAGTTAAGCCAGTAGACTGACCCCGACTTGGATTCTCCGCATGCGGACAGCAGTCCGATGCAAAGGATCACGGAAAGCAAAAGTGACAAAGCTTTTTTCATAAAAAAACCTCCTTAAAACTATAAAAGCTTTTAGGTTAATTAATTAACTAATTAACCACCGGATAGTATATCACTTTTTTTTTCCATGTCAACTATGTGGATCATGTCGGAAATTGCTTCTGATCATGGATCAAGCTCGGACGCTCTGCGAAGCAGATACCCGCGCTCGTTCCTCGACGGGTCCTCCAGCACCTCGTCAAGAAGCGCGCCGAGTATCTTTCCCATGCCGGGGCCGGGCTTTATCCCGGCGGAGATAAGGTCGCCTCCGGTGATGGCGAGATGCTTTATATCTACGCAGTCGCCGCGCTCCGTGATGGTGCGGTGAAGCTCCTCTATCTTTTCGATCGTGCGGATCCTGCGGTCGCGCGTGGAATCGCTCTTTGCCGCGTTGTCGGCGCGCATGAGCAGCATCAGATCGTCAAAAAGCTCCCCGATCAGATTCATCGCGCGCCTTACGCCGGCCTCGTCCTTGGGAAAGAGAAAATCGTGATATCTGATGAGGGTCGATACTTCGGATATGGTGGCGTTGTCAAGCCTCATATCGCGCAGCCATTTTTCCGCAAAGGCAGCTCCCGCGATATGATGATCTATAAAGGTATCGTAGCCTTCGGCATTTTTGCCCTTTGTAACAGGCTTGGCTATGTCGTGCAGAAGCGCGGCGAGCCTGAGTCTGACGGTGGGCGGCACGCCTTGCATGACGGCGAGCGTGTGCTGACCCGCGTTGTATTTGTGGGACGGGCAGTTCTGGGTGCATACCATGAGCTCATCAAACTCCGGGAGGATAACGCCCGTTATGCCTGTATCATAGAGCACCTCAAAGGTCTCCGGATAGGGCGAGGTGATGAGCTTGAGCAGCTCGTCGCGGATACGCTCGCGGCTGATCAGCCTGAGCCTTGGCGCAAAATCACGCAGCGCCAGATATGTTTCGGGATCTATGGCAAAGCCCAGCTGCGCGGAAAATCTTACGGCTCTCATGATGCGGAGAGCATCCTCGTCAAATCTTGCGGCAGGATCGCCAACGGCGCGTATGACGCCGGCGGCCAGGTCCTCAAGCCCGCCGTAGGGATCGGCAAGGCCCAGGGAGGGATGGTAGGCCATGGCATTTATCGTAAAGTCACGCCGGCGCAGATCCTCTTCAAGACTGGCGGTGAAGGTGACTTCCTTTGGGTGGCGGCTGTCTTCGTAGACGCCGTCGATACGGTATGTCGTGACCTCAAACTGTCCCTCGCGCAGCAGCACCGTAACAGTGCCGTGCTTTATCCCGGTGTCGATGGTGCGCCGGAACACCTCTTTTACCTGCGCGGGCAGCGCGGAAGTGGTGATATCCCAGTCGTTGGGCTCGCGGCCGAGCAGCGCGTCGCGCACGCACCCGCCCACGGCGTAGGCTTCGTGCCCCGCCGCATTTAGTTTTTTCAGTATGTAACTGACCGGTTCAGGTATGTCTATTCTTATTTCTTCCATATATTCTGTAATAAAAACGCAGAAACGGACCGCCTGCCGCGGCCCGTCGCTACACTATATCTGATGTCTCACTACGGCGTATTCGTCGCCGTTGCGCCAGAACCGGCACTGCCTGAAGTCCGAGCCCGCGAGTCTGGCGTAGTCGTCTTCATCCATATCGATGGTGCAGTACCATTCTTCGTCTTCATCGTCATATTCGTAGTAGGCACAGGTCTCGCAGTCTGCCATCAGAAGCTGACCTCCTCACAGAGCGGCCTCTCAAGCAGCTCGGGGTTTTCCATGAGCTTTTTAAAGAGCCGGATGGTCTTTGCATAGTAAAAGCCGTCGGCAAGCCGTTCGTCGATGATAAAGCTGACGTCTATGCTGTCGCGCATCTCGACGTTGCCGCGGCGGTCATAGAACGGGCGCAGCTTCTTTTCCCCGACGGAGATAAAGAAGGAGTTTGTGCCCCAGTTCGTCAGATGGTGATAGCCGGACTGCATGCGCAGCGACCCTACGTACGTCAGCACGACGGAAGAGTAGTAGGGATCCGTCTCGATAAGCGACCGGGGAACCTTGCCGTGGCGGTCCAGCACACGGACAAATTTAATGATGGACTTGCTGATAAAGCGCGGAACTTTTTTCGTAAAGAAGTCCATGGCCTGCGTAGAGGGATCGATCTGACCGCTTTCGCGCACGAGCCCTACCTGGCGGTTTACGTCGGCCCAGATATCATCCAGAGTGGACTCGTCCCTGGCGTGTATAAAAGCGAGGCCCTCGTCGGAGTCGTCGCGCAGGTGCGTCTTGATCGTAAAGGCTGCGGAGATCTCGTTGCGCTGGTAGAGGTTGTTGTTTGCTATAAAGCGGTTCATGCGCGGGCGCAGATAGATCGTCTTCATGGCAGCGTAGAGGATGACGGTAAAGGGGCTAAGCCGCTTCATGCCGGCGACGTCCCGGTTCTTTTCCTCGAGGTACGCGTTCAGCTTCGTGACGTCGATGACGTCGGAGATAAAAGCCTCGTTGTCGCAGCGGTTGGGATAGATGATGGGCATGATGAAATGCATGCTGTCGATATCCCTCAGCAGATGCCCGTCCCACCTGTCCCCGTGACGGCGTTTTCTGGAGATCAGCTCTCTGACCTGCTCGATCTCGGACTTTTTTTGTTCGCTTTTTTCAACTGTTTCTTCCATGATATCGTCCCCTAACTTGCTCGCTGCGAAAAAGTATAGCAAAACCGCGCTTTCCGCGCAATAAGTAAAAGTGTGAATTCTCAGCTTGTATTTGCGTTTTGATATGAAATAGTATAAAATTTATGGACGTATCCGCCGCGGTGTGCGCGGATACGAAGCTGAAAGGCTTGCGACATGCTGGCCTGCTGCCGGGGAGGATGTAAAGGCGCTGGAGGAGGCGCCTGACCGGATCGTATGATGGAAAAGAATCGAAAAAACGGATATCTGAATATCGCCATCGCTGTTGCTTTTATACTCGGGACCGTGCTCGGACTGCTGGTCCCGGATATCTTTGCGCCGGTCGCCTTTGTCGGCGAGATATACGTCCGCCTTCTCAAGCTGATCGTCATTCCTCTGCTCATGACCCAGGTCACGGTAAGCGTCACGCGGGCAGCCGGTTCTCTGGCGAGGCGCGTGGTAAAGTCCATTGCGCTCTTTGCAGTAATGTTCGCGGTGTCCTTCTGTATCATGGCTGTACTTACGGCTATCGTTTCGCCGGGCAGCGGAGTGATCCTGCCTGAGGCGCAGTGGGAGGGAAGCGCGGCAGTGACCACCCCGGAGGGCTTTTTCCGGAGCGTGATCAGCGAAAATATCTTTGCCTCCATGGCGTCGGGAGCGATCCTGCCCTGCATACTTTTTGCTTTTGTGCTCGGAATTGCGCTTTCGCGTACGGGACGCGGCCGCGCGGTCGAGGTCTTTGAGGATCTTGAAGCGGCTTTTTCAAGGATCCTTGGCTATATTATGTATCTGACGCCCCTCGGCGTTTTTGTCCTTATGGGCGGCGCTGCTGCCTCGTGGGGACCTGAGCTGCTCGGCGTCGGCGCGCTCTATATCGGTCTGGCCTGGGCCGGCTGCCTGATCGTGACAGTGCTTGTCATGATACTGCCAGTGTGGCTTTTTGCGGGGATAAATCCCCTGACATATATCAGAAAAGTCGCAAGGATATGGGTCCTGACGCTGTCTACCTGTTCTTCCGCGGCGGTCCTTCCCTCGACGGTGCGAGTCTGCAACGAGGAATTCGGCGTTCCGAAGGAGATCACGGACGTGGTGGTGCCGCTGGGCTGCACGATCCATATGTGCGGAGGCGCGGTCTCGTTCTGCCTGCTCGGAATGTTTACGATGCAGGCCGCGGGGACCGGCATCGGCGCGGGGACCTTTTTCTATATGCTCCTGATCGCGGTCCTGATGAATATGGCCGCCCCGGGGATCCCCGGAGGGGGCATCGTGCTCGGAGCGACGTATCTCGGCATCCTCGGCGCGCCTACGGGCTTTATCGGGATGTACAGCGGCATTTACAGACTGCTGGATATGCCTTACACCACACTGAATGTTACCGGTGATATCACCGCAAATATCCTTATCGCAAAGAGCGAAAAGGCCTCCCGCCGTGAAAAAGGCGCGGAAGCAGCCGGCGATGAGAGCTTATAAAGCGTCAATGAAAGGAGCCATATGATTTATATCGAAGATTTCAGAGAAGGCGACCGCATCAGCGGCATTTATCTGTGCAAGACCAAAGTCAACGCCCGTACAAAAAGCGGCAAAAGCTATTATTCCCTGACTCTTCAGGACCGCACCGGAGTCGTGGACGCAAAGATATGGGATCTGTCGAGCGGGATAGATCATTTTGAGGCGATGGATTATATTCATATCGAGGCCGAAGCCACGGTATTCCAGGGCGCGGTCCAGGTCAACATCAGGCGTGTGCGCAGAGCCCATGAGGGCGAATACGATCCCGCCGATTACCTGCCGTGTTCCCCCTACAGCACGGATGATATGTTCAAAAAAGTGCTGTTTTTTATAGGGACTGTAAAAAACGAATATCTGCATGCGCTTCTCGAGAAATTCTTTATAGAGGACAAGGCCTTCGCAGCAGCTTTTTCAAAGCATTCCGCCGCGAAAAGCGTGCATCACAGCTTTGTCGGAGGTCTGCTGCAGCACACGGTGAGAGTTACCGAGATGTGCGAGTTTTACTGTCAGAGATATCTTATGCTGCAGAGAGACCTGCTCATCACCGGCGCACTGCTCCACGATATAGGCAAGGTAAAGGAGCTGTCGGCATTTCCCGCAAATGATTACACCGATGACGGGAACCTGCTCGGACATATAGCCATGGGCTTTGAGATGGTCATGACAAAGGGAAAGGAAATTCCGGGCTTCCCGCCTAAGCTCCTTTCCGAGCTCGGACATCTGATTTTGTCGCATCACGGCGAGCTGGAATACGGCTCACCTAAAAAGCCCGCGCTCATCGAAGCGCTTGCGCTGCATCTGGCGGATAATTCCGACGCCAAGCTTCAGTCCATGAGCGAGATACTCGGACGGGCCGCAGAGGGCGACGCCTGGCTCGGCAATCAGCGCCTTTTCGATACCAATATCAGACGCACGACGGTGCTTTAGATCCCGGCGCCAAACAGGCTCTGCGCCGCAAGGACGATAAACAGTAAAAGATCGAAGTTTAAGCCTTGATTTTATTTTTTTCGGTGCTACAATTTCTTCCTTGGAATAAAAAGAAAAGGAAGATTTGTAATGAATGTTTTGCTTGATCTTGCCCTGGCGCTTATGGCAGGGCTGTTGATGACGAGGCTTTTCAACAGGTGGCACCTCCCGGACGTTACCGCGTTTCTTATAGCGGGCGTACTTATCGGGCCGTTTGTCCTGGGAAGGATCGGCGGCGGTGTGATCGGTTTTTCCACCTATGAGGAGGTGGCCGGGTTTGATGTGGTAAACCAGGTCGCCATGGGTTTTATAGCTTTCTCTATCGGAAGTGAGTTCAGACTCAGCCAGCTCAAAAAAACGGGCAGGCAGGCTCTGGTGATAGGCGTGGTGCAGTCGGTCTTTGCCGCGCTGATGGTCGATGCGGCTCTTATAGCCTTTCATTTTGCCTTCCCGTCGATCATATCGCTTCCCGCGGCGATCACTCTCGGAGCCATAGCATCGGCAACTGCTCCCGCCGCGACCTTGATGGTAGTGCGCCAGTACAAGGCAAAGGGCGAGCTGACGAGCCTCCTTCTGCCGATAGTCGCCCTTGACGACGCCGTCGGACTGATCCTTTTTGCGGTATCCTTCGGAGCGGCAAAGGTGATCCAGAGCGGACAGATAAATCTGATCTCCATAGTTTTTGATCCGCTGATCGAGATAGTCTGCTCGCTTATCCTCGGAACGCTTGCGGGATGGGTGCTCACAAAGCTCGAGGCTTCATTCCATTCAAATACCAACCGCAATTCTCTCGCGACCTCATTTGTGATACTGACCGCCGCTCTCGCAACGGTGTCGTTTGACGCCGGACCGGTAAAGATCGGTTTTTCGCCGCTGCTCACCTGCATGATGCTGGGCACGGTCTTCTGCAATATCTGCGATTTCTCCGACGAGATCATGGCGAGGTCTTCAAAATGGTCGAGCCCGGTGCTGGCGTGCTTTTTTGTGCTGAGCGGCGCCGCGCTCCGGCTCGAGGTCTTTGGGGATTACATGCTGATAATCCTCGGAGCGGTTTATATCCTGTCCCGTTCCGCCGGAAAATACATCGGCGCAAGATTGTCGTCAAAGGCTGTGCACTGCAGCCCCAATGTGGTAAAATATCTCGGGATCACTTTGCTGCCTCAGGCAGGAGTGGCGCTCGGGATGTGCGTTACGGCCCAGAGCCTCGGAGAGGACGGGCTGCTGATACGCAATATCATCCTGTTCTCAGTACTGATCTATGAGCTTGTCGGACCTATCATGACGAGGAATGCGCTCATGGCGTCCGGCGATATCACGGCCATTCCGGCGGGCAAGAGCGCGCGTGTCAAAAACAGTTAGGCGCGCGGCGTAAGCGGCGCGGAGAGCCGGGGCCCGGGCGGTGCCGGCATAAGGAGACGACTCATGAAGAAAAGACAAATGCGCGGCGGAAATATGCTCTATCCGGTGCCCGCGGCACTGGTGAGCTGCGCGGACCGCGAGGGAAATTCCAACCTTGTGACCGTGGCCTGGACCGGTACGGTGTGTTCCGATCCGCCCATGCTCTACGTGAGCCTCAGGAAAGACAGGTTTTCACACCATATGATCGCCGAGACAGGGGAGTTTGTGCTCAACCTGACGAATGAGGATATACTGAGAGCGACTGACCTGTGCGGAGTAAGATCCGGGAGAGACGCCGACAAATGGAAACTGGCGCATCTTACGCCGGAGCCCTCAAATGTCGTTTCCGCTCCTGCGGTGGCTGAGAGCCCCGTAAGTATTGAGTGCCGCGTAAAACAGATCCTGGAGCTTGGCTCGCACGACATGTTTCTTGCGGAGGTCGCCGCGGTCAACGCGGACGAGTCTCTTTTTGATGAAAACGACCGGCTTGATCTGGGTAAAGCGCGGCTGGTCGCTTATTCTCACGGTGAATACAGAGCGCTCGGCAGGGTGCTGGGGTCCTTTGGCTTTTCAGTCAGAAAGAAGAAAAAGAAATGATGGAATGGCTCGAATCGATCGACTTCAGAAGAGTGATCGCGGTACTCATAGTGATCGCGGTTTTTGTCGCGCTCTGGATCCTGCTCCGCATGCTTTTTCACAGGTGGATAAAAGCAGAGCAGAAAAGCGGGTCAAAGCGGGGCATCGCTTCGGTCCTCTGGGATACCGTAAAGCTTTTGCTGGTGATCCTCGGGATCATCGTTCTCCTTGAGGTAAACGGCATCGACGTTACCTCGGCCATAGCAGGACTGGGGATAGCCAGTGCTGTCGTCGGTCTCGCTCTCCAGGATATCCTGAAGGATATCATAATGGGCGTGCATATCGCCATGGACGGCTTTTTCAAGGTGGGAGATTATATCTATTATCAGGGCGAGCTGTGCCGTGTGAAGGATTTTAATCTGCGCACCACAAAGCTTGAAAATATTACAAAGCCGGGCAGCTTTACTCTCTGCAACCGTCTGATCGAGTCGGTGGAGAGGGCTTCGGAGTTTGTGCAGCTGGATATTCCGGTGTCTTACTCCGTGCCGCAGAAGCTTGTCGATGAGACGCTGCGCAGAG
This sequence comes from uncultured Lachnospiraceae bacterium, assembly GCA_946623295.1. GTDB lineage: Bacteria > Bacillota > Clostridia > Lachnospirales > Lachnospiraceae > UBA3774. The sequence goes on from CAMOQY010000001.1 coordinate 14,584, forward strand.
CCTGCGCCCGCGCGGAGAGGATCGAGGGCGTAACCAGGATGGATTATACTGGTCTGGACAAGCTGGGCGACTCCGCGATGATATATGTAATCATGCTCTACTGCAACCAGGAAAGACGCTACTATATCACCCGTGAGGTCATGAGCGTGATCAAAAACGAGATGGACAGCGCGCAGGTGACGGTACCGTTCAACCAGGTCGATGTTCATCTTGACAAGTGAAGCATATGATCAGGATACTGAGAGGAAAATATACAGGTTTCGACTATGATGCCCGCGGAATAACGGGCTCTTTTTATCCCGGCCGGGAGATAGTATTTGAGGACGGGACCGACGGCGAGATCGTAATAGATCTGGATCGCGTGCTTGCGGGCGAGCCCTGCGGAAAAAATGAGCTGAGAAAGCGCCTTTACAGGTATCTTGAGCGAGAGAGCGGCAGGACTCTGCCGTGGGGCGTGCTGACCGGAGTGCGCCCGACAAAGCTTACCATGGCCGCGCTCAGGAGCGGCATGAGCAGAAGCGAAGCTGAGAGGCTGATGAGGGAAGAGTATCTTGTCAGCGCCGAAAAGGCTGCGCTTGCTGCGGGGATCTCGGAAAGGGAACTGCGCGTGCTGGGAGAGCTCGAGTCCGGATCGGACGGCCCGGGCTACAGCCTGTATGTGGGGATCCCTTTTTGCCCGACGCGGTGTTTGTACTGTTCTTTTACATCATACCCCATAGCCGGATGGGCGCACAGAGTTGATGCGTATCTGGACGCGGTCCTGAAGGAGCTTGACTGGACCGCCGCGCGTTTTGCCGGACGTCCCTGCCACAGTGTTTATATCGGCGGCGGAACGCCTACCTCGCTGGGTCCCGCGGAGCTGGACCGTCTTCTTTCCGCGATCCGCGGGAAAATAGACTTTACGGCTGTCAGGGAGTTTACGGTGGAGGCCGGGAGGCCGGACAGTATCCCCCGCGAAAAGCTGGAGGTGCTTAAAAAGCACGGGGTCAGCCGCATCTCGATCAATCCCCAGACGATGAACGACAGTACGCTGCGTCTTATCGGGCGCAGCCACAGCAGCGCGGAGATCACGGAAAAGTTCCTTCTGGCCAGGGAGCTTGGTTTTGATAATATCAATATGGATATCATCCTGGGACTTCCGGGAGAGATGGCGGAGGATACGGCGCGGACTATGGAGGCGCTTTCCCGCCTGCGCCCCGACAGTCTGACGGTCCACGCTCTCGCGGTAAAACGTGCTTCGCGCCTTAAGATGGAGTCTGCGGGCGCTGTCATGCCCGGCTATTCCGATGAGGAGTCTGTCAGGATGATGCGTATTGCTTCGGACGGCGCGCAGGCAATGGGTCTTTTGCCGTACTACCTCTACCGCCAGAAAAATATGGCTGGCAGCCTGGAAAATGTCGGATTTGCCGCGCCCGGACGGGAAGGCATCTACAATATCGTGATCATAGAGGAGACGGAGTCTATAGTGGCGCTCGGTGCGGGCACAGTAACGAAGAATGTCGATAACGGTCCGAGAAATATTACCCGCTGCGACTGCGCCAAGGAAGTTGAGGACTATATTGCGCGCATAGATGAGATGATCAGCAGGAAAGAGGCGCTTTTTTCTAAGCTGAGCTGACCGCCGCGCCTTGGCCGGGCCGCCGCTGATATGCTTTTTTCTCACGTGAGACACACCGCTCGGACGGTCATACGCTAACAAAAAACAGGATAGATCTTTTGCTCCCGCACGCTTGCGTCCGCAAAATCTATCCTGTTTTTTCTAACCGTATATCCGCCTTCGCTGGTCTCAATGCTCGAAAAAAGCATACCAGCGGCGGCCCGGCAAAGGCGCGGCGGTCACTCGGTCTCGTGAAGCTCGACGCAGGTCTCATCCTCGTAGGGCGGGATCTTGACGGAGATAAGCTCGTTGCGGGAGGTAGGAACGTTTTTTCCTACGTAGTCGCCGCGGATCGGGAGCTCGCGGTGTCCGCGGTCCACGAGCACTGCCAGCTGCACGGATCCGGCCCGTCCAAAGGACTTGAGCGCATCCAGCGCGGCAGAGGCGGTACGTCCGGTATAGAGCACGTCGTCAACAAGCACGACGGCGCGGTCGTCGATGGGAAATCCCAGCTCTGTGTGATGGACGATAGGATTGACTGAATCTTTTTCCAGATCATCCCGGTAAAACGTGATATCGAGCTCGCCGACCGGAACCCTTGTACCCTCGATCGACTCGATGTTTTCAGCGATGATGCGCGCCAGCGGCAGTCCGCGGCGCCGGATGCCGACAATGCATATATCGTCTGCGCCGTTGTTGTGCTCCACTATCTCGTGCGAGATACGTTTGAGCGCTCTTTTGACCGCAGTTTCGTCCATTATGGTGGTCTTGTATCTGTACATTCCGATCTCCTGTCAGAAAAATAATCCGGATAAAAGAATTATATCAGCAACCCGGCTTTTTTCAAGCACAGCCGCCTCTTTATAAATTTCAGCATTCTTATTAAAAAAACTCATCAGTAAAAACTGTTCAAATCGGCTTGTTATGGTATAATACAGAAAAAGTTTTTTGGCAGCTGTCAATGACGGCTGCGGATACGGGGAAATATATGGGAATCTACGAAGAACTTCAGGCCAGGGGCCTCATCGCCCAGGTGACGGATGAAGATGAAATAAGAGAACTGATAAATAACGGCAAGGCCACATTTTATATTGGCTTCGACTGCACGGCGGACAGTCTGACCGCCGGTCATTTCATGGCGCTCACTCTTATGAAGCGTCTCCAGCAGGCCGGCAACAAGCCCATCGCCTTGATCGGCGGCGGCACGACCATGATCGGAGACCCCTCCGGGCGCAGCGACATGAGAAAGATGCTGACCCGCGAGGACATAGATCACAACGCTGAGTGTTTCCGCAGACAGATGGAGCGTTTTGTCGAGTTCGGCGAGGGAAAGGCCCTCATGCTCAACAACGCCGACTGGCTCCTCGATCTGAATTATATCGAGCTGCTGCGCGAGGTGGGCGCCTGCTTTTCGGTAAACAATATGCTGCGCGCCGAGTGTTACAAGCAGCGTATGGAAAAAGGTCTGAGCTTTTTTGAATTCAACTACATGATCATGCAGTCCTACGACTTCTATTACATGTTCCAGCACAACGGCTGCAACATGCAGTTCGGCGGCGACGATCAGTGGAGCAACATGCTCGGCGGCACGGAGCTCATCCGCAAAAAGCTCGGCAAGGACGCCTACGCGATGACCATTACCCTCCTGACCGATTCAAACGGCAACAAGATGGGCAAGACCGCAGGAAACGCCGTATGGCTCGATCCGGCCAAGACTTCGCCTTACGATTTTTATCAGTACTGGAGAAACGTCGGCGATGCGGACGTCATCAAGTGCATCCGTATGCTCACCTTCCTGCCCCTTGAGCAGATCGACGAGATGGCGGCATGGGAAGGCAGCCAGCTGAACGCCGCAAAGGAGATCCTGGCCTTTGAGCTGACAAAAATGGTGCACGGCGAGGAAGAGGCCGTAAAGGCTCAGGAGGCGGCAAGGGCTCTGTTTGCCGGCGGCGCCGAGAGCGGCAATATGCCCGTTGAAGAGCTTGCGGAGGCCGATCTGACGGACGGCGGTATCGATATCGTCAGTCTGCTCGTAAAGTCCGGCCTTGTAGGCACCAGGTCCGAAGGCCGCAGGGCGGTCGAACAGGGCGGCGCCTCCATCGACGGAGAGAAGATAACCGATTTTAAATATATCGTGGACGGAGAAAAGCTTCGCGAGGGCATAGTGCTCCGCAGAGGAAAGAAGAATTACAAAAAAATCATTCTGAAATAAAATGGGAAAAGCAGTTAAAAAACTGAAAGAGATCTTTTTGCCCGACATCAGCGCTGCGGAAAAGCGCGAGATGGATCGCGAGACCGTGAAAAACATCCGCACGGTCGCAAAGATAGCGTGCGTTATTGAGACCCTGACACTTTTGACGTTTGCATTATCCGTAAGGACTATTGACGCGTCGGCAAGGATCAGCATGGTAAGCGTTGCCTTCTGCGTGGCGCTGTGTCTGTCTGCTGTTCTGATAACCGGGAGCATCCAGAAAAGGGATGCCTACAATCACTACGGCGTTCTCGTTTTCAGCGCAGCGTTTTTCCTGATGCTTGCAGCGTGGGGAGGCTGGGTCTCGTTCCGTCACTACGTTTCCGGCGAACAGATGATAACCTTCTACGTGATCATGGTCTGCGTAGTCTGCTTTGTGACATTTTATCCCCTGGTGGGAGCGCTTCTCGTAGCGATGTGCTTCGGGGCATTTTACCTTACGCTTTTCCTCCACGACGGCGGAGCGGATATGGTATTCTTCAATTACATTACCTTCGGAGTCATATGCTGCGCGCTGATAATAGTCAGATTTCACAGACAGCTGGAGACCGTCAGAAAGGCGCTGAGTCTCGAAGAGACAAATAACAAGCTTCAGTATATTTCCAGGCACGACGCGCTGAGCGGACTTCGCAACCGTGCGGCATTTGCCGAGGACCAGGAGAAGTTTTTCGGAAAGACGATCACGATCCTGCTCTCCGATATCAATTATTTTAAGGATATAAACGACACGCACGGACACGTCGTGGGAGATGCGGCCATAGTTGCCGTCGGAAAGTTTATCAGAGAATATTTCCCGGCTGCCGATGCCTACCGGTACGGCGGCGACGAATTCCTGCTTATTATCGAGGGCGCAAGGACGGATATGTTTGAGTTTGTAAGCTCTGAGTCGAGAGGCTTTTCCATACCCGTCAAGGAGGGCAATCTTATCATAGATATTAGCTTTGGCACCGCTACCGGATCGCCTGCGGATAAAACCGAGCTCAGGCGGCTTATCGCGGAGGCGGACGAGGAGCTCTATATGATCAAAAAAGAGATCCACAAGGATGACGATGCGGACCAGGCTCCGGTTTCGACGGATAACTGACCGCAGGGACTTTAAAAGCCGCGCCGCGGCAGCAAGACCAAAGTACAGACCCGCGCAGGATGGGCGCGGGTCTTATTTTACCAGAACGACGTCAAAGGATGCGTTTTCTCCCCATGTCAGGGGAACCATATCGGCGCTCACCGTGACGGTGCGCAGCGAGGGGAGGTTCCTCAGGGGCGTGAGGTCGCGGATGCCGCTGTACTCCAGATGGAGCGTTTCGAGCGAGGGAAGATCGCTGAGCTGCGCAAGATCAAGCTGCCCGCAGCCTGCAAGCGAGAGCTCGCCAAGAAGCAGATGATCTGAAAGACCGGATATGTCCTTTAGCGGCTGAAGATCCAGCCACAGCGCTTTAAGGCACGGCATCCGGTGAATAAGCGAAAGATCGGTTATGACTCCCGGCCCGGGAGCGGCTGTATTGACAGCCCATATGCCGTCAGAGACTGAGATGGCGCCGGCGCGGTCGGCAGTCATATTTCCGCAGAAATACAGCTCTTCGATCTCTATCAGTCTTTGTTCGGAGATCACGGGACTGCTGTCGCTCAGCCTGCTCCGGACGGCTTTTTCCTGGAGCTCGTCGGGAAAGACTATATCGCCCGTCAGTTCGTTCATCCATTTCTCCCGGTCAACTTCTCCGTGTATGCCAAGATACTGATCTACGGGCGGCGCGGATATTTGCGCGTCGGAAGGATCCCCGTTTCCGAAGATACGGATCCTCCCGGATAAAAGGCCGTAGAGCAGTCCGGCGCTCAGCATCAGAAGCAGCGCGGAGAGAGCGAAAAAAACAGGGACCGGATCGATTCCCTCGAGCCTTCTGCGGAAGTAGATCCCGGTAAGCTGGTGGCTGCTCAGGATCGCTCCGGCAAGATCGTCGGGTGTGACTGCAAGGGAGAGCTGCGAGGCGGCAAGCGCGGCGCGCCCGGCGGCCGAGAGCCTGCGGTCAGTGGAGCCGCTGCCGCGGACCTGGATGTATATGGAGTCTCTCAGGACTATCGCCCAGTAGTCGGGCAGCGGAGAGGGATCGAGCCTGACCACGATGATGTGCTTCTTTAAAAGAGTGGCGGTTTTGATCTCGGAGTAGCATATGGGAGATGAGATGGAGTCCGCGGACAAAAAGAAGATAACGCAGCCGCACGCGCGGAGACGTCTCTCTGCCTGGGGCGCAAGCTCCCTGCCGCAGGGGATCCCCTCGTCAAACCACACCCTGCAGCGGTGCTCGTGCAGAATGCGCAGGGTATCTGCCACATCATCATATCTCGTCTGTGAATAGCATGCGTATACGTAGGGACGGTCGCCCTCATAGGGTCTGAAGGATGAACTCATGGCTGACCTCCGTAGAGGACTACCCTGTACCCGGCGCTGTGAAGACTGTCGGCGGCCGGAGCGAGGGCCTGCGGTATCTCGATCGTAGTGAGGGCCGGGAAAAGGGAAAATTCGGAATTATCCCCCGGCATGGAGGAAAAACGCAGAGTGGTGATCTGTTCGAGACGCTGCAGCGTCAGCGGGGCGCCTCCGGTTGCTCTGCGCGCCGCCTGCTCGATCACCGGATCGGAGATAGTTACCATATCTCCGGAGGCGTTTGAAAACCAGCCAAGCAGATCGCCGATAAGGACTGCCGCCAGTATCGCAAGCGTCAGCGCGAAGATCCAGGCGGAGAGCTTTCTTTTTGAAGATGAGACATTTCTTCGCTCCTCGTCCAGAAGATCCTGGGAAAAACCGGGAGTGCGGATGAGAGTGCTCTCGATCCCGCGGATATCCGTATGCGGCTCAAAGCGGACATGGCTCACCTTTTCGGTGAGATCCATAGTCTTTCCGCATTCGTCGCCGTCCATGTCCATGCTGATCACGGGACAGCCTGCGGCGCAGCAGAGCCGGGTCCCGTTTCTGAATTCCGGATCGTCCTCAGCTTCGAGAGTAAGATAAATAACGGCAAGAGAGGCTTTTGCAATACGTCCCGCCGCGATATCCTCCGGCACTGAATCGTCATCATACCATATCCGGAATCCGCGCGCTGTGAGCGCCCCCAGAAGCTGTGATACAGCGATCCGGTCCTTTTTTGAAAAACAGAGGACCAGATAAGGCTTGTCGCCGTAGTACGGCGGGTAGATTTGCGTCAGCTTTTTTCCCATGCGCTAAATGGATATTTACTTCGCAGCCTCGAATTTCGCCATGTAATATTTCTGACGTTCGGCGTAGAGAGCGTTGTAGGTCTCGTTTGAGCCGCTGTGCAGCATCTGCTTGTATTCATGCTGTATCTGGGCTATTTCTGGATCGTGCTCGCAGAGCGCGTAGATACCGATGTTTGAGCACTGATCGGATATTCTCTCCACATTTACGAGGATATCCGAGAAGATAATGCCCTGGATGGCGCTGCAGGTGCCGTCTTTGAGGCGCTGAAGATGGTTTTCGCGCATGCCGGCCACGAGGTTGTCGATGACCTCCTCTACGGGCTCGATGCGTGCCGCGGCTTCGGTATCGCTCTCGGAAAAAGCCGAGCGGGCGTAGTCCATGACCTCGTTAAGCGCTTCGTAGATGACCTTCAGCTCGCGCTTTGCGTAGTCGGAAAACTCAATGCCCTTTTCACGCAGCTCGCGTGCATTTTCCGTAAGATTGACGGCATAGTCGCCGATACGCTCAAACTCGGAGATGGATTTCAGATAGAAATTCAGAGTATCGTTGAAATTCTGGCTCTTGATCCTGGGGAAGAGACCGACAAGGTACTGGCTGGTGTGGTCGGCAAGCGAGTCGATGATATCCTCGTTTGCTTCTACCATGCGGATCGTATTTCCGTCGTAATTGGCGAGCACATCGAGGGCATTGTCCACTCCGTCGTGGGAGAGGTCCGCCATGGTCGAGATCGTCTTGCGCGCGGATTCAAGCGCGAGCGCGCAGGAGCTGTAAAGAGCCGTATCAAGATGGGCAAGCTGCTCGGTAAGGAGAGCCTCCTGCTTTGAAGGCGGAGCATCTTTTATGATGCGGTGGCTCAGTTTTTCGAATAAGGTGCAGAAGGGCAGCAGAAGCAGCGCCGTACTGAGTTTGAAGAGGGTGTGAGTATTTGCGATCCCTCCCGAGGTGATCGGGGAAGACCAGATACCGTCGAGCAGGGATGTGAAGCCGTGAAGGATGAGTACGGCAGCGAGGATTATCACCGCGCCTGCTATATTGAACAGGACATGCACGATACCTGTGCGCCTTGAATCCGCGCTCGTGCTGAGACCGCAGACTATAGCGGTGGTGATGCAGTCTCCCATATAGATACCGAGCAGTATGGCGTATATCGAGCCGAGCGAGAGCTGTCCCGTGACGGAGAGCGCCTGAAGTATACCGACGCTGGCCGACGAGCTCTGGATCATGAAGGCTACGCCGGTACCGGCAAGGAAGCCGAGCAGCGGCTGATCGCCGAGCGTTACGAATAGATTTGCGAAGCTTTCGGATGTCGAGAGCGGGGCGACTGCCGCCGTCATGTTTAAAAGACCGGTAAAGAGTATCCCGAAGCCCATGGCGATCGTACCGATCGTGGCGGAATTTTTGATCTTGATGACCATTATGAAGAGAATGCCGACGACCGCTGCTATCGGAGCAAGGGTCGAGGGCTTGAATACCTGAAGGAATGATGTACCTCCGTCAATATCGAGCAGACGGATGATCTGGGCGGTTATGGTAGTTCCGACGTTGGCGCCGAGTATGATGCCGAGCGACTGGTGGAGAGTCAGGACTCCGGCGGAGACCAGACCGGCTGTCAGAACTATTGTGGCGGTGGAGCTCTGTATAAGGGCTGTCACGAGCAGACCAAGTATGAAGCTCAGCAGCGGATTTCCGGTCACGTGTCCCATTACGCGCTTCATCGTTCCGGAAGACTGGCTCTTGAGGCCGTCGCCCATAATGCGCATTCCGTACAGGAACAGCGCAAGACCACCAAACAACGATATAAAATCGAATACTGTCATCTTTCCCTCCCGTAAAGAACCGGTCCCGCACTGTATACGAACTGCGGACACCTTCTCAACCAATTTAAATATATTTTATCATTTTGTAAATGTAAAGCGAAAAATATTTTACTAAACCTATAAAAATAATTAACAATAATATGAGTTTATTTAAAGGAACAAAAAACACCGCGGCGAAAGAAAATAAAAACGGAGAAAAGCTTGACAGGAGCGGTGCGCAAGACTATCATGCCACGTATGGATCCCCTGGCAGATCCTGCGTGCCGTGTCCGGAAGCCATGCTGTCGGAGGATCTGTGGAGATTGCATCGCAACGTACCGAATACGCAGTGGCAGATGCGGCTGCGTACCGTAAGAGGAGGGGATCACATGAATGCAAGAAAGCTGGCTTTTGATGCTCTGTTTGCGGCGGTCTGTGCCGCGCTTGGGTATTTTGCCCTCGATTTTCTCGCTGTAAAAGTAACTTTTGAAAGTCTTCCGGTGCTGACCGGCGGCCTTTTGCTTGGCCCGGTGCACGGGATAATAATCGGCGCGGTGGGTACTTTTATCTATCAGCTGCTCCGGTACGGGCTTTCGTACACCACTGTGCTGTGGATGCTTCCGTATATCGCCTGCGGTCTGGCGGCGGGGCTTTACGCGCGCTCTGTGCGCTTTTCGCATACCCGCAGGGGAGTCTTCATCACCTCGATGCTGTGCGAGTTCATGATAACCGCGCTTAATACGGGAGTGATCTATGTCGACAGCAAGTTATTCGGCTATTACACCCCCCAGCTTATCCTTGGAGCGCTGGCGCTGCGTATAGGCATCGCCGCCGTAAAAGGAGCTCTCTTCGGGCTGGTGCTGCCGGAGATACTTAAAGGGCTGAAAAAGGCGGGGGCAGCCGGATGGAGCAAGGCCGGCGGACGATCGGAAACGTCCGGTACGGCAGGCGGGGAGGATGAAATTATGACAGCGCCCCGCGAAGGAGGAGTGGATGACATACGCTGATGCTCTGGAATATGTCAACAAGCATGGCTGGAGCAAGACCAATTTCGGACTGGAAAGGACGAGGGCGCTGCTTCGCGCTATGGGAGACCCGCAGAAAAAGCTTCGCTTTGTCCATGTGGCCGGTACAAACGGCAAGGGCTCTACCTGCGCGATGCTCGCGGCAGTGCTCGGGGAGGCAGGCTTCAGGACCGGGCTTTATACCTCGCCCTATATCCAGGATTTCCGTGAGAGAATGCAGGTAAACGGCGTGCCGGTGGGCGAAGCTCAGTTTGCGCGGATCACGGAAAGGATGATCGCCGCGGCTGAGGCCATGCCCGAGCATCCGACTCATTTTGAGATGATCACGGCGATCGCGATGCAGTATTTTCTGGAGGAACGGTGCGACATCGTTGTCCTTGAAGTAGGCATGGGAGGAGAGCTGGATTCTACAAATGTGATAGACTCCCCCGAGGTTGCCGTCATTACAAATATCGGACTCGACCACACCGAGTTTCTCGGTGATACCGTGGAGAAAATAGCGGAAACAAAATCCGGGATCATAAAGCCCGGCTGTGATTGCGTGTGCTACGACGGGGACCCTGCCGCCGTGGCTGTGGTGCGCCGTGTGTGCGGTAAAAGAGGTGTGACCTGTATCGTGCCGAAGAGCTCCGATATCGCGCTTTTGGACGGGTCGACGGACGGACAGAACTTTTCATACCGCGGCAACAGATGGCATCTGAGCCTGCTCGGACGGCATCAGCTCATGAACGCCGCCGTGGTGCTTGAGACCCTTGCGCTTCTGAGAAGCAGAGGCTTTGATATACCCGAGAGCGCGGTAAGCGCGGGCCTTTCGTCCGTGAAATGGCCGGCGCGGTTTGAGATCCTGCGCTGCGAGCCTCTTTTTATACTGGACGGAGGCCATAACCCGCAGTGCGCGCAGGCGCTGACCGAGTGCCTCGACGAGTATCTGCCCGGCAGGAAGCTGACTTTCCTGATGGGAATGCTCGCCGACAAGGATTATGAAAAGGTCCTCGATATAGTCGCTCCGTACGCGTCGCGCTTTATATGCGTGAGGCCGGCAAGCCCGAGAGCGCTGGATCCGGCTGTACTTGCAGCACTGGCGGAAAAACGCGGAGTGGAGGCTGTTTCTTATGAGGATACCGCGGCGGCGGTGAGACTTTGCAGACAGCCTGAGACGGGCGATGTGATAGCCTTTGGCTCGCTCTATGCGGCCGGGGAGATAAGGACACTGATGGGCTATGCCTCCGGGGAGTATTTATGCGGCTGAAGCATGTCAAGGGCGCCGAGGAGGCGATAGAACAGAGCGGATTTGTGGTGCAGGAGCCGCGGGAGCTGCGCGGATCATGGCGCAGGGACGGACGCCCGCTCTGCATAGAGATAGGCATGGGAAAGGGCAGCTTTATAACAGGTATGGCCGCTGCTCATCCGGAAACAGATTATATAGGTATAGAAAAGTTTTCGAGCGTGCTGATAAAGGCAGTGAAAAAGCAGCAGGAGCTTGCCCTGCCGAATCTCCGCCTGCTGAGGATGGACGCGGAGGAGCTGCTGACGGCATTCGCGCCTGGCGAGGCGGATACGATCTATCTGAATTTTTCGGACCCGTGGCCGAAGGAGCGCCATGCAAAGCGCCGCCTGACCAGCCCCCAGTTTCTTGAGAAATACAAAAGCATCCTGACAGAGGGGGGATGGGTCGAATTCAAGACCGACAATATGCCCCTCTTTGAGTATTCTGTCAGCTCGTTTGAGGAATCAGGCTGGAAGCTGATGTACGTCACGCGCGATCTGCATGCCGACCCGGTCCTGTCTGCAGGAAATATAATGACAGAGTATGAGGAGCGTTTTTCGGCAAAGGGAAATCCGATAGCCAAACTCGCCGCCGTGCCGGGACTGAGAGGATCTGACTAAGGGGAGCGGCAGAGTCCCGGCGGCCGGACTTACTGCACCGATACTGTACTGACTTGAAAAAAGGAGGCGGATACGCCTCTTTTTTTGATCGGGCCGTCAGCTTTTTTATTCCGGACTGGTCTTTCCGGCCGCAGATATCCCGGATTTCCGCGTTAAAAAAGTATAAAAATAGTCGGGAAAATGCATAAAAACTCAACGACCAAAAAGCGAAATACACAGAAAATACAAGAAAAACGTTAGTTAAAGCGTTTTATTTTTTGAATTAAAATGCATAAAAATACAAAAAAGTAAATAAAAATTCAAAAAACCGTTGACGCGCTAAAATGCGGGCAGTATAATACGGCACATCCGATCCGGAGAGGGGCGAAGGACCGGAGAAAAAGTAAAGATTCTGTTTTGTTTTATACTACTAAAAGGAAGGTGGAAATTATGAAAAAGTTTTTGGCAATGTTTTTAGCGGGAATCATGGTTCTGTCTCTTGCAGCGTGCGGAGGAAGCGATGATGGCAGCTCGGCTGCGGCTGACACCACAGCGGCTCAGGCTGATACTCAGGCCGACACCGAGGCCGACACCGGAGCGAGCGAAGAGGGAAGCGAGGCTGCTGCTTTTACCACTGTTCAGCCGGGCAAGCTGATCATGGGAACGAACGCAAGCTTTCCTCCCTATGAGTTCACTGAGGACGGCGTGACCATCGAGGGCATCGATGCCGAGATCGCGGCGCTGATCGCCGAAGAGCTCGGACTTGAGCTTGAGATCCAGGATATGGAATTCGGTTCGATCATCACTGCAGTCCAGACTGGCAAGATCGACATCGGACTTGCGGGAATGACTGTTACCGAGGAGCGTCTCCAGAACGTCAATTTCTCGACCAGCTACGCAAAGGGAGTTCAGGTCGTTATCGTTACCGAGAACAGCGAGATCGCTACGGTCGATGATCTGGCCGGAAAGATGATCGGCGTTCAGGAGTCCACGACCGGACATATCTACTGCGAAGACGAGTTCGGCGCTGAGAACGTGACCGCTTACCCCAACGGCACCCAGGCTGTACAGGCTCTGCTGGCCGGAAAAGTTGACTGCGTAGTTATCGACAACAACCCTGCAAAGGCCTTTGTTGAGGCAAACGAAGGACTGAAGATCCTCGAGACCTCATACGCCGATGAGGATTACGCCGCAGCTATCTCCAAGGACAACGAGGGACTGCTCAAGGCCTTCAACGAGGTCCTCGATGCGAAGATCGCCGACGGTACCGTACAGGCAATCATCGACAAATACATTCCTGCCGAGTAAGCTGAGGTTTGACGGCAGATACGGAGGCGGGCTTGCCTGCCTCCGTTTTGGACGCTCTAAGGGAGAAACGCTTACCGGCGGCTCATTCGTTTAGGAGAGGAGCACGCGCCGGCGGCTTTTCCGAAGTATACAGGAGGTTTTTATGCAGGAGTGGTTTGCGAAGATAGCAGCCGATTTTACGCAGAGCTTTATCGATTCCGACAGATGGAAGGCGCTGCTTTCGGGACTGGGCGTTACGCTGCTCATCACGGTGCTGGCGCTGCTCATAGGAGTCGTGCTCGGCGTGCTCGTGGCCGTCGTCCGTTCGTCCTATGATCAGAAAAAGAAAAAGGGCGGACTGCTCGGCGTTCTGAATACGCTCTGCTATATCTATATCACGGTCATCCGCGGCACGCCCATGATGGTGCAGCTGCTGATCATGTATTTCGTGATCATGGTCAGTTCCACGAATACGATGCTTGTGGCGACGCTGTCGTTCGGTATCAATTCGGGAGCGTATCTGGCCGAGATCATCCGCGGCGGCATCATGGCCGTGGACAAGGGTCAGAGCGAGGCGGGGCGCAGCCTGGGTCTTTCTTACGTACAGACGATGAGGTTCATCGTCATACCGCAGGCGGTAAAGACGATACTTCCCGCACTCGGCAACGAGCTTATCGCCCTGCTCAAGGAGACCTCGATCGTTAACGTCATCGGTATGAAGGATATCACGAAGTGGGCGATGAACGTACAGGGCCGCACGTATCAGGCCTTTATGCCGTTTATCGGCATCGCGGCGATCTATCTCGTGATCGTCATCATACTCACAAAGCTCGTATCGCTCATGGAAAGGAGGCTGGCAAACGATGTCACAAGAAAACGGGACTCTCATTAAGGTCGAGGACCTGCAGGTCACTTTCACGGAGCCCGGCAGGACGGTCCACGCCATCACCGGCCTTTCCACCGAGATAAAACAGGGCGAGGTGGTCGTCGTCATAGGACCTTCGGGCTGCGGCAAATCCACCTTCCTGCGTACTCTGAATATGCTTGAGACGCCGACCGCAGGCAGGATCTTTTTTGAAGGACAGGACCTGACCAGCGAGGAGTGCGACGTAAACGTCCACAGGCAGAAGATAGGGATGGTCTTCCAGCATTTCAACCTCTTCCCGAACATGAACGTGAAGAAAAACATGACGCTTGCGCCGGTCCAGCTGAAAAAGAAGACTCAGGCCGAAGCGGATGAGAGGGCGATGGAACTGCTCCGGAGAGTCGGACTTGACGACCGGGCGGGGGCGTTCCCCCAGCAGCTTTCCGGCGGACAGAAGCAGCGTGTGGCGATAGTCAGGGCGCTGATGATGGAACCGGACGTGATGCTTTTTGACGAGCCGACGTCGGCGCTCGACCCGGAGATGGTGGGAGAGGTGCTGGACGTCATGAAGGAACTCGCAAAGGGCGGGATGACGATGGTGGTCGTAACGCACGAGATGGGCTTTGCCCGGGAGGTCGCGGACAGGGTGATCTTCATGTCGGAGGGCAATATCATGGAGGAAGGCACGCCGCAGGAGATCTTCGAGCATCCGAAATGCGACCGTCTGAAGGATTT
>CAMOQY010000002.1 GCA_946623295.1 uncultured Lachnospiraceae bacterium
GATTCTGGATTTGGAAGAAGAATAAATTTATATGTTTACCGCCGCCGCAGATGATGCGGCGGCGTTTTTTTTGACATGAGCGAGTCTTTTGACTTGCCCGTGCGCCCGGCGTATCGTATAATGGTGAGACAGGTGATTCTGGTTATCTGAAAGGAGACGGGAGAATGTCTGAAACAAAGGAAATGACTCTCGAGGCTACAGTTGATAATATCCGTACCGTAACTGAGTTTGTCGATACAGAACTTGAAGAGCTTGATTGTCCGCTTAAGGCTCAGACACAGATCGATATCGCGATCGACGAGCTTTTCGGAAATATTGCTTACTACGCATATGATCCCGAAGTCGGGCCGGCGACGGTACGCGTCGAGGTCGAACAGGATCCTCTTGCCGTGATCATCACCTTTATCGATAACGGCAAGCCTTATGATCCGCTTGCCGCCAAGGATCCGGATACTACTCTCAGCGCAGACGAGAGGGCGATCGGCGGGCTCGGTATTTTCCTCGTCAAAAAAACCATGGACGATATCAGCTACGAGTACAAGGACGGCAGGAATATCCTCAGGATCAAAAAGCATCTTTGAACCGGCAGTAAAAGACGTTTGGTGACAGACCCATATTTCAGAAGAAAGGTATGAGTGGTATGAGACATTCGCTATCAGACGGTGTGCTTACCGTCTTTCTTGAAGGACACATTGATTCTGCAAATGCAGCGGAAACGGAAAAGCAGATAAACGATATCAGGGAGAGCTGCGAGCACAGCTCATTTGTCTTTGATTGCGAAAATCTCAGCTATATATCGAGCGCCGGACTGAGGATCATCCTCCGGACGAAAAAAGCTGTTCCCGATACCAGCCTTGTCTCTGTCAGCGCCGACGTATACGAGGTGTTAGATATGACGGGCTTTACGGAAATGATGGATATCCGCAAGGCCTACCGCGTGATCTCGGTCGAAAACTGCGAGGTCATCGGACAGGGCGCAAACGGCAAGGTCTACCGCATAGACCGTGATACGATCGTGAAGGTCTACCTCAATCCCGACGCTCTGCCGGAGATCCACCGCGAGCGCGAGCTTGCCAGGACTGCCTTCGTGCTTGGCGTGCCCACGGCCATCCCATACGACGTCGTGCGCATCGAGGGCGGCGGCTACGGCTCGGTCTTTGAGCTGCTCGATGCTTCGAGCCTTGCGCGTCTTCTGGTGAAAGGCGAGAAGACGGTAGATGAAACCGCGCAGATGAGCGTAGAGCTTTTAAAGCTCATCCACTCCACGGTGGTAAAACCCGAATCCATGCCCGATATGAAGGCTGTTGCCCTCGACTGGGCGGAGTTCCTGGAGGAGTATCTTCCCGCGGAGCAGTATTCAAAGCTGCATTCCCTTATCGAGGCCGTCCCGGACGATAATCACATGATGCACGGCGATTACCACATTAAAAACGTCATGCTTCAGAACGGCGAGTGCCTGCTTATAGACATGGATACGCTCTGCCACGGCCATCCGGTTTTCGAGCTTGCGAGCATGTACAACGCCTACTGCGGATACACCGAGCTGGATCACAATATCGTAAAGGAATTCCTTGGCATATCCTTTGAGACCGCGAAAGAATTCTGGAGAAAGTCGCTTGCTCTTTATCTCGGTACTGATGATGAAGCCAGGATAGACGAGGTCGAAAGAAAGGCCATGGTGGTCGGATATACGCGGATAATGCGGCGCACGATACGCCGGGCAGGCTTTGATACAGAGGCAGGCAGGGCAGTCATAGAAAACTGCCGCCGCCATCTTGGCGAGCTTCTTGCACAGGTCGACACTCTGGTGTTTTGATGAGACCGGAAAAACAGAATAAAAATCAGCGGCAGGCCGCAGCCTGCCGCTCTTTTATTGGTACGGCGCCGGTCAGCGCTCGCTTTTTTTGTAGAGCTCGAGGCGGTATGAGGTTGTCTCGGTCTCTCCGGATCTGAGAAGGTGTATGCCCTCGCGGTCGGACAGACCCGGGCCGTGGGATGAGATGCTCAGCGTCGGCTCTATGCAGACGAGCTCGGCCTTTGGATCGCCTGAGGCCCAGTTCGCGGTAAAGGGCAGCTCGCTGCGCCAGGTGCGCACGACATAATCGCAGGTGGCGCCCGTGTACTCTATCCAGGCGGATGCCGGGTCGCGGAAGCTTCTGGTGCCGTTTTCATAAAAGGCGTGATATATCGGGCGTATTTTCTCGCCGCAGAGGAAATCCGCCGTCCATCCGAACGGATTGAAGGAGCGAAGATGCTCCTCTTTTTCGAATCTCAGGAAATACGAGCCGGGGTCTTCGCCGGAGATCAGCGGCCAGCGGTAAGCGGTGTGATTGCCTACAGAGTAAGGCATGACCTCGCCGGAGTGATTGGTCACCTCGAAAGAGATATTCACATTCTGTCCGTCGAGGCAGTATCTGACCGTAAGATCAAAATCAAAAGGATAGACCGAAAGCGTCTTTTCATCCGCCCGCAGGTGGCAGACGATACTGTTTCCGTCAGGGCTGCTGAGCTCAAAATGAGCGTCCTGAGCCAGGCCGTTCAGCTTCAGTTCGTATTTTTTTCCGTTGTGAATATAAAAACCGTCCATAAAACGGCCGGTAATAGGGAAAAGGATAGGCGATACCCTTCCGAAATACGCCGGGTCCGCCTTCCAGAGATATTCAAAACCGTCCAGCTTCAAACTGGTCATTTCTCCGCCGAAATCGCTGACGGTCAGAGAGATCCTGTCATTCTTTACAGATAGATCCATTAAAAAAACCTCCAAAGATGTACGCCGGGAGTATACGCACATTCAGGCAGATTTGTCAATACGAAATATCTGCTCCGGCAGGTTAGTTTATTTGATTAACATTATTGCAAAAGCTGATATATAATACAAATGAGGCGGTATAACAACATCAAATTACGGATAAGATTGTTTTTTACGGTTTGCGGACCATTTTGGAGGATCGGAAATGAACAACAGTAAAAAAGTGTCGTTCAGCAACCTGCTCAGAAGGTTTTTAACTGTGCTCGCAGCTCTTGCCATGATGATTCAGACAGCAGCGGGAGGGGTCCCGGTCGCCGCTTTTGCGGCAGGTAATCATACTGTCAGCTTTATAGGAGCCGGAGGTAAAACGACCACGGCTATCGTCTCTTCCTCCTGGGCGGGCAGTACAAAGGGCACTATCGATACCTCCGGTACGCTGGTCACGAAAGGCGATTATCAGAACAGTACCGGCGTTCAGGTCAGGATGTATACCGATCTCGGGACACTGACCGCGATCCGCTTTGCATTTGGCGCATATACGGTCGAGCTGTCCGGAGACGAGCTTGGCAGCTCGGGTATCCATATCAATGAGAACGGCACGAAGACCTCCGCAAAGCAGACGGGCTCCATCGTGAAATACGCGCTTTCAAACGGCGGCCGCTTCCTGCGTTTCTTCAGGATCACTCAGGACATAACCATTACTGCGGTATATTCGGATGTGGCGGAGACGGTACACGGCCGTTTCATCGACGAAAAGAAAGTTTCGACCGATTTCAAATACGATACCAAAACGGAAAACACCGTTATCGACGGCAATGCCTTTACTGTCCCTTCGGCTGAGCTCAAGGGCGACAACAAGAATTCGATCAGAATGGCTATCGAGCCTGCCGCAGCAATGACAGGTCTCAGTCTGCACAAGTCAGACGGCACCGAGATCGCCACGTTCAAGTACGGCGATAATGCCAGCCCCAGATTCTATGATGGCGTGGGCAAGGTCGCTATGGCATACAGCACTTCCGACGGCAAGTACTACGTACGCTTCGTACATCTGATGACCGACGTATATGTTTCGCCGGTGGTAGATCCCGAAGCAGGCATATACAAGATCGTTTTTGATCCTGCCGGCGGCGCGATCACCGGTGAGGACACCTATCTCCTTACTTCCGCAGGAAAGCTCGACAAGCTGCTTGAGGTCACTACACCTATGACTTCGGGCGGGATCGAGTACAACTTCCTCGGCTGGTACAACGACAGCAACGAAAAAGTGACCGCACAGACCACCTTCTCCAAGGATCAGACCCTGACGGCGCGGTGGTCGAGCCAGAGCTTTACCGTTACTTTTGACAACGGCGGCAAGGCGGAGAATACCACCGCGACAGTCCCCGAGGGACAGCCTGCAGCCAAACCCGCCGACCCCGAGGCTTTAGGCTGGGTATTTACCGGCTGGTATAAGGACTCCGCTCTGACCGAAGTCTATGACTTTACTGCTCCGGTCACTTCAGATACCACGATTTACGCCAAGTGGGAGCAGCTCAGCTTCGTATCCGTGACAGGAGCCGAGGGCGACGGAGAGAGCTGCATTGCCGCTGCCGATGAAAAGTGGTCCGCGGTAGACGCAGCCAAGGCTGTGGGCTATCTTGCCAGTGGTTTTAAGGATCCCGAAGGAGCAAAGCTGCGCATCAATACGGCTTTCGGTACCGTCAAAAACGTCAGGATCGCAGTGGGTGACGGAGCGGCGCTTGCCGTTGCGGCCGATCAGCTCATATCTGCTGATCAGACCCTCACGGTATACGTCAGCAGCGCCGGGACTCTGTCACAGACCGCGGCGTCAGGCGATATCATGAGTCTTTCTCATGCTCCCGGCGACAAATTCTTTACAGCAGTTTTCTATGACGTAACGGAAAATATCGAGCTTACCTTCGAGTACGCCGATATTAAAGTTACCTTTATGGCGGACGGCGAAAACTTCGCCAATATGACAGTTCCGTACGGCGGAAACGCCGAAAGACCTGCTGCCGACCCTCAAAAGGACGACATGATCTTTGAAGCCTGGTGCAGCGATGAAGCTCTCACCGAGGAGTTTTCTTTTGAGACCGCGCTCAGGGAGGATATCACCCTTTACGCTAAAATGCGGGATCTGATCCATATCGATATTTTCTACGGCTTCGGCAAGGCGCACGGCGAGGATGCGATCCTCTCGGGCATCACCGCCCTTGAAGATAACGGCTATGAGCTGAAGGGCACGATCGCCGAGCCTTATCTCAACGGACCCTCCTCTACCATGGCAAACCGTTATGACCATCCGAATCAGTCCGAGATATCCTCGGTCGACGTTTATTATGACGGAGCCTCAGAGCCGTCTCTCACCATTGCGAGCATAGTCAGTGCGAAGGGCAATCAGGTGATAAAGGGAACGGTATATCTCGGTACGGACGGCAAGCTTAATCTGACCGGCGGAACGAAGCTCATCACATTTGCCGCGAGCAAGGACGATCCGGCTGAGCCAATGGCGAGCCGCTGGTTCAATATACCCGCGAGCATCAAGCTCGTGATCAATTACTTTGACAATCATACCGTAACGGTCGACGGCGGAGAGGGAGCGGCGATAGAGCCCGAAAATATCCCCGATTGCTACTATGATTTTGCGGACGGGAAGGCAGCCGTCACGGTTTCCGGCAATTACGCCGCCCAGGCCGCCAAAGCGATCTCGCTTACCACGACTCCTCCTGAGGGGAAAGAGGTTGATACCATCACCTTCAAACAGGGGACGAAGACCGCAAAGATAGCGAGAGCCGATATCGGTAAGACGCTTTATCTGTCCGGTTCGTTCGTCTTTTCCGAAAATGCCGGCGCGAAGGATATCGCGAAGTTTGAAAACGGAAAGCTCACGTTTACCTCCGTTCTGGCGGATATCGCCGTGACCTATGAGTACACCTGCAAGATCACGTTTGATCCCAACGGAGGAGAGCTTTCAGGAAGCGAAAGCGTTTTCCATACTTCCGGCGGCAGGCTCCAGAGTCTTCCCGAGGTGGTCAGCCCCAGGACCGACGGCGGGGTCACGTACTATTTTATGGGCTGGTATGACGCTGCCGATATGAATACCGCAAAACGTATCACTACCGGAACGGTATTTACCGAAAGCGCTACCGTTTATGCCGGCTGGTCCGATCAGGAGGCCTGCCGCATCGAGATCAATAACGTATTTCCTGCGGATGGGGACGATACAGCCTCTACCTCGACCGACGCGCTCTGGATAAGCTTTGATCCGGAAAACGGAGCCGGAACGCTTGTAAAGGGCTTTTCCGACGCATCAGGCGCGATGATGGATGCCAACCTCTTTTACGGAACGGTCAAGGCCGTGAAGGTCGATCTTTCGGGAGAGGAAGCGGTTATCCAGGCTGAGGATCTGTTCTCCGGCAGCACGGATACTACGCTTTATATCAGCGCTTCCGGAGCGGTAAAGACATCGGCGGAGACAGGCGATATCATGAGCCTGACTCACAGCGCAGGCTCAAAGACAGTCGCTCTGGCTTTTTATAACGTTTCCAATAATATCAGCGTTTCATTTGAATACGAAGACGTTCTGGCCACCTTCATGTTTGACGGCGCCGTATGGAAGGAGATAAACGTCCCCTTCAATACCGCGGTCGGAGATCCCGGTGATCCCGGCAGCGAAAAGGTCGCCTTCTCCGGCTGGTTCAAGGCTGATGATTACAGCGAGAACTATGACTTTGCAGGAGTTCTCAGGGAAGATACCGCCATATACGGTCTGGCTGAGCACATCTATACAGTCTCGGTAAACGGCGCGGGCTCTGCATCATCTACAGCAATTTCCTCGACCGTATGGGCGGAGACCACCGGAGGGACCATAGATACCTCGGGGATCCTTACCGTAAAGGGTGAATTCATAAACAACGCGGGAGTTCCTCTTACGGTCAACACCTCCATAGGAACCGTAAGATCGCTCACGGTGAAATACGAGAATAAGGAGGTCACGGTCGACGTTTCTCAGCCGGTCACCGGCTTTTTGACGATGGACGGAGCTTTTGCGGCGAGAGAGAGCTATGATTCCGCCTCCGACGTATTAAAACTCAACCGCAGCGAGGGCAGCACTGTTCTCAACCTCCGCTTCTACCGTATTACGGGAGATATGGAGATAACGGTGCAGTATACCGACGTCTCCGAAACGGTAAGCGCAGTGTTTGAGGACGGCAGCGGCGCGGCCAGGAGCTTTACCATAGACACCTTCACTGAAAACACCGTAATTAACGGAACGAGCTTTACTGTTCCTTCCGCAGATCTGAAGGGCGACAACGCCCACTCGGTCCGCATGGCCATCGTCCCCGACGCATCTCTGATGACGGGACTTTTGCTCAGCGACGGAACGAACGAATACACCTTTGTCTACGGCAACAGCTCCGAAGCGAAATTCTACGAGGGCCTCGGCAAGGTCGCCATGGCATACAGCTCCTCTGACGGAAAGTATTACGTGCGTTTCCTGAACCTTCTTACCGACGTTACCGTCAGACCCATAACGGTCGAGGCGGGAAAGAAGATGACGGTGACCCTGACCGCTTCAAAGGATATTCCCGTGACTTCGGACAAGGCAAATACCGTTGACGTTGAGCTTTCCCCGGATCTGAGGACCCTGACGGCGGCCGCGGGTGTTCTGAAGAGCTCTGCTGCTTCGGAGAGCTTCAGATGGAATCTTTCCACGACCGTGGGATCGGATCTCGAATACTATAAGGCTGAAGTATACGACAAGGACAGCGCAGGCCTGATCACGACTCTTGGCGCTGATTTTGCAAGCTATAAGAGCAGTTCGTCGGATCAGACTGCCACGCTGAACAATCCCTCGGGTATCTGTATCAAATACAACAAGTCCCATTACGGTGAGGCTCAGCTTCGTGTCTGGGGACTTACAAAGAATATCGAAATAAAGATATTCTACAAGAATTATCAGACCGGCGAGGTCGTTTCCGCTCAGGACGCCTCCTTTGACGAAAAAGCCAGGGTCAGCTTCCGGGCAAGTTCGAATGATCTGAAGGCAGGAAAGTACACCTTTGATTTCATCACGGCAGGCACAAAGGTGGACGGACTTACCGCGACGGTTCCCGTAAACGAACTGATCTCAGACAATACCGTCATCGGAACCTCGGGTGAAGCAAAGATCTCGCACATCCTCAGATGCAGGATCAGTCCTCTGAAGATGTACGAAGTAGAGAGCGTTACCGTGACGAACGGAACGGTTTCGCACACCTTCACCGCGAATGAGTCATACGTCGGCGCGCTCGGCAATATCGTATTCGCCAGAAACGGCAGCACGGTTCTGGTACGTTTCAACAAGATCTATTCCGAAGATGAGCTGACGGTAAGCGCAGTCTATACAGACAACAACGTGGACGGACCTTACACCGTGAAGCTGAACGCGGACAGCAGAGTGACCGTGACTTTGGATGCGACCAATCCCAGATCCGTATCTTCGTCGAATTCGGGCAGAACTGTCAGTATTCCGGAGGATGCGCTTACTCAGGGCGTCAACGGCAAGAGCGTTCGCTGGAACTTCTCAAGTCTCGCGGGTATGGACTACGAGTATTCAAAAGTCGAGATCTATGATGCGGACAGCAAACAGCTTCTCGGAACGCTCGGAGACGGCTTCGTCAGCTACAGGGACAGCGACAAGGATCAGTCAAAAGGCGCCGAGCTGGCCGGTATCAAGGCCAGATACAACAAATCGGTATACGGCGAAGCACAGCTGCGTATCTGGGACGTATACAGAAACATCGAATTAAAGGTCTACTACAAGGATTACAATACGGACAAGGAATATGCCGCAAACGACAAGGCAATGAGCTTTAAATATGACGGCACGGTCACCGTTAATGCGGGCGGCGCGGCGCTTGAGGCGCAGATCGATCCCGGAGCTCCCGTTACAAAGCTCGACGGAAACAGAAAAGTCCGCTTCAACGCTTTTGCCGAGGAAAGCCGCAGCCTGAGATGGCTCATCAAACCGTCGGTCGGATACAAGGTAGACAGCATCAGCGTCACAGTCGGCGGCAAGACCGTGAGGATGGGTTCCGGCGTTGAGATCTACAAGGGCTCAGGCCAGGTCTTTGCCGGAGCAAAGGTGCGTTACGCCATGAGCAGCGACGGCTATGCCTTTGTCAGAGTCTGGGCAGTTACCGACGACGTGAAGATCTCGGTAAACACCTCAGGCCCTTACAGCAGCACTGTTACTCTCGATATCGGAGATCACGGCTGGATGAGGATCATGGATATTCCGGCCAGCGCGAGGATCAATCCAGAGGTCAACAAGATCACCGTCGCCAAGGGAACCACGTACAGCTCAAAGGCGGGAGACAAGACCAGTATCAGAATAGACGTGCATACCGATCCGGGCTGGGAGATAGACTATATCGCGTTTACCACTCTCGGTCAGACCTACAGGATGGACAACAAGACTCTGCCTACAGGCACTTCGCTTCAGACGAGGGCACCGGCAGGCTGTGCGGTAAGGTTCAATACCGACAGCAACGGCAATTCCCAGATCCGTCTGGTCCACGTGGACGCCGACACTACGCTGAGGGTGTTCTACAGAACTGCGGAATATACGGTGACCGTCAATAACAGCGCTCTCGCTACCATGAAGGCTGAGCCTTACGGCACCTCGGGCACTTCGGAGTTTACCGATAACTTCGCAGTGGTAAAGATCCGTTCAGGAAATACAGTAGCCAGACAGAACGGTATCAAATACTGGCTCGATCCCCTGAACGGCCACGCTGTCACCGGCGCGGTGCTTGAAAACAGCAGAGGCGAGTACTTTGTTATGGGTGAGGGCTTTGCCCCGACCGATTATCAGGATTACGCGATAAAAGGCGGCGTAGTCCGTTACTATCAGGGCTACGACGGAAAAGTCGAGTTCCGTATCTGGGGCGTATGCGATGATCTGATCATCACCGTATTCTACGACGGAGAGGCCATGGCGCCCGGAAAGGCGGTCCCTGCCGATATAGCGACCTATGACGTAGGACCTTACGATCCCACCAAGAGAGTGGATAATATGACCGTAAAGGGTGATCCTGCGGCGGCGGAGCCTGTAAGCGCCGATCCCGCCGCGCCGGATGAGCCTGCTGCGGAAGGAACCGACGCTCAGGAGATTACGGAAGATACGGAAAAAACAGGCACAAGTCCGCTCCTTTATATAGGAATAGGCGCGGGGGCTCTGGCTGCGGCAGGTATTGCAGCGGTCGTAGCAGGTGCGGTCAGGAAGAAGAAAAAATAAAAGAGAGACGCTGCCGCAGGATCTGCGGCAGCGCCGGAACGATCAGGATCTGTAGTTTGGAAAGTACTCTCCGAGAAGCGCTTTGAGCTCGCTCTTTCCGGAAACTCCGGTAGCTTCATAAAGCTTGCTGAGCCTGTAGCGCAGAGTGGATTCCGAGATATAGACCTCCTCGGCGAGCTCCGAGTTTGAGAGGTTGCGAAGGATGCCTCCTATGATCCTGCGGTCTGTCTCGTCTATCATCGAATAGGCGTTGGTCAGATTCCATATGGGACGCATGGCATTTTCGTAATCACTTGAAAGCAGAGGCGCATATGCCTCGTGTCCGCTGCGGTTTATCACACGGTCCTGCTCGGTGACCTTTGTGGAATCCCGGTAGACTATGTTGTAGCCGAAAGTGGAATTCAGCGAGTTGAGCCCGGGGTTTGCAGCGAGGATACGGTAAAGGATCACGGCGTTTTTGCCGGCGGATTCAAGAGGGATATCTATACTGGTAAGAGTCGGCTCGGTCCATCTGCAGGAATCGGTATTGCCGGCGCCGGTAACGGAGATCTCCTCAGGCACCTTGACACCAAGCTTTCTCAGGTGGGACAGCAAAACGACCGCCACGTAGTCGTTGGTACATACTACGGCGTCATAGACGTCCCGAACGCTCAGAAAAGCGTCGATGGCCTTGCCGAGGCCGAGAGAGTTGTAGAAGATATCCTGGTCGAAGTCCGAAAAGCCGTGCTCGGAAACAGCCTGGCAGAAGCCGGCCTTATGAGACAGATCGGTCGAGACTGAGGGATTGACCCCGATCATGGCGATCCGCCTGCAGCCGCTGTTAAAAAGAGAGCAGACGTTTTCGTACATTGCCCGGTCCCTTTCAGTGGTCACGCAGCTGATCTGCTGGCCGGTCGAACCGTTGATGCTTGAGCCAATGATCAGAGGCTTGATCCTGCTGGCAGTGCACAGATCTATGGATTCGGACAGGAACTTTTTCGAAAAGCCTAT
The DNA here is from genome assembly GCA_946623295.1 of uncultured Lachnospiraceae bacterium. Taxonomy (GTDB): domain Bacteria; phylum Bacillota; class Clostridia; order Lachnospirales; family Lachnospiraceae; genus UBA3774. The sequence continues at coordinate 11,022 of CAMOQY010000002.1, forward strand.
GATCAGCAGTACGCTGTCTGCCTGGAGGCGGCCGATATCATCCTGCGAGAGATTGCGGATGACGTCTCTGCGGGGATTGAGCTCGTTTCTGATTCCGGAGATGATGCGTTTGTACCACGTAGTTTCGATGTATGAACTTTCGGAAAGAAGGTTTATATAGTCCATAACGATATCCTCCATGTGGGTATTTTATTACAACCGGCCGGAAAAGTAAAAAGAAAAATCAATTTGAATATATATACAGAGGAAGAAAAAATGTATCTGGTAAAGAACAAAGAGAACAAGTTTACGCTCGCCGGGGCTGCGGAAGGGGACGTTTTTGCGCGCCTTGGACCTGCCCTTGCGGTCATTAAGGGAGAGGAATTCGGCGCGGAGATAAAAGAAGAAAGCGCCGATACCATTGTGAGCGAAACCTGCGGCCTCAGATTCAGGGATGTTTTTGCTTTTAAGTCAGAAAATCGTATCGAGGTAAAGCGTACCATTTCAAATCTGACCGATCACAGGATACGCTTCAAGAGCATCTTTGAGCTGCATACCGGCTTTAAGCCCGCGCACTACGTATTTCCCGGTTTTTCATACAACGGGAATGAGTTTGACGGTTCGGGCGGAGACGCCAGATCCGCAGGGGTGGACACGGGGATGGCGGAGTCCTTCGGGGGCACGAAAAAGACGAATACCCCCAAGGGTCTGACCTGCGAAGGACAGCCCTGGGTCTTTGCCTACGACCGGCAGGGAATCCCGTCCTGTACTCTTACGGAGGATGAAAAGCACGGTCTTGCGCTTTTTGTCAGCGACTGCGATGAGACGAGCCTGCGTTCGTCCGATTCGCTCATCAGAAATGACGACGGCACGATGCGCCACAGAGTGATACATCCGGTATCCGAGCTGCCTTATACCTACGGGCGCAAAAACATGATGACCGAGCCCTATGAGGAGTATATGCATCTCGTGCCGGGCGGCCGCATAACGCTGACGTTAGAGATATTCTTCTGTGAACCGCGCCTGGTAAACTACGCTGCCGCACAGCTCATGGAGGAGGCGGACGGCGTCTTTACAAAGGAAAAGGAGCCCTGCCTCACGAGTGAGAGAGTCTGGGACCTCGGCATTTCCTTCTTTAAGTTCCTGGTAAAGGACTGCCACGGCACTCCGATGCTGGCCGGTCATTATTCGGATAAGCTGTTTCGGATGATGCACGCCGGTAATCTTTACGGCAAGGAAATGGCGATAGCCATGGAAGACCCCGCAAACACCTGCCTGTCGGAGTTTTCGTCGCGGTACGAGATAGGCTGGGCGGATCAGGGAGCCATGACTGCAAGACTTCTGGCTATCGATGCATTCCGGAGGGATGACAGCGAGCAGCTCGATCTGGCCACGCGCATACTTGACGGTTACGTATCGACTCAGTGGGAAAACGGTCTGCTTTATCCTTTTTACTCGCATAATTTTATCGAGGACCCCGCAAAGAGAGCGCTCCCTGATTCCTGCAATATGGGCTGGGCCATGACGGAGCTTGTCAGATCCTACCACCTCTACAAGGATCACGGCATAGACAAGCCCGGGTATCTGGAGTTTTCCAGAAAACTCGCGGATTTCGCGGTAAGCCACTACAGCACGGAATGGGGCTTCGGCAAGACCTGGAACGTGGACGGAAGCGCGAGAGCTACGGCAGGAGGAGCGGGCGGCTTTATGATAATGGGCCTGACCGAGGTCTACAAGACGATACGCGACGAGCGTTACCTTGAGACCGCGAAGAAGGCCATGGATTTCTACTACGAGAGAGATCTGGACAATTTCGTATGTACCGCGGGAGCGCTGGACTGTCTCTGTGTGGACAAGGAGACCGCCTATCCTTTTGTAAGAGCCGGACTCGATCTGTATGAGATCACGGGAGATAAGCTTTGGCTCACCAGAGCGGAAATGGCTGCATACTACTTTTTCTCGTGGATGTTCTGGTATGACGCGGTATATCCGGTGGATTCGGAGTTTACAAAATACGGCTACTACACCACCGGAGGCACGCTTATCTCGGCCGAGCACAGCGCGCTTGATCCCTGGGGCGCCCTGCTCGTTACGGATATGATGAAACTGTATCATCTGACAGGCAACACGCATTTTAAGCGCTGGGCAAAGCTGACCTGGTGCAATGCGCTTCTCGGCATCACGATGGAAGAGGGCGTGAGCGTACACGGCAGCGTAAGGCCGCTCGGTTCACAGAACGAAGGCTTTTTCCACTGCCGCTGGACCAAATACCGCCCTACACCCGAGGAAAGAGGTCATTTCAACGATAATCTTCAGACGTGGATGGGAGCGTGGAGGTTGTATACGATAGCTTCCCTTTCAAAAGAAGATATGGATTGTCTGGAATAAACAGAGGAGGAATCAGTAATGAAAAAACTATTGGCATGTTTACTCAGTGTGATCATGGTGCTTGGTCTTATCGCCTGCGGCGGCGGTGAAAACGATGGCACCGGGAGCGGCAGTGAGCCTGCCGGCTCTCAGGAAGCCGACGTCCAGCCCGGCGGCAAGCCCACTCAGTCCGGCGGAGAAGCCGGAAATCAGCTGGCAGGCGTCACCCTTGAGGTCGCGGTAAACTATACCGGCGATTCTCTTACGGCATTCCAGCAGATCTGCTCGGCTTTTGAATCAAAATACGGGGCGACGATCGTTATAGACAACTACGGCTCCGATTACAGCTCGACTATGATCAACCGTATGGCGGCCAACAATCTTCCCGACGTCTTCGTTACCGCGGGATGGTCGCTGCGCAGATACAAGGACTATTCTCTGGATCTCAGCGATCAGGAATACTGCTCCACGTATGACGAGTCTGCCCTCGGCGTCATTCAGGATACCGACGGCAAGATCTACGTCTGCATGGTCAGTAACGGAGTTAACGGAAACGTTGTAAACCTGAACGTCTGCGAGGCAGCCGGAGTCGATCCCTTTGCCATCACGACCTGGGACGAGTTTCTGGCAGCCTGCGAAAAGATCAAGAACGCCGGCTTTACGCCTATCGCATCCAACCCCGACGCGGGTCTTACAAGTAACCTTGCAGGCACCTTCCTCACCTATAAGGGCGAGGTCGCGGACGTCGGCGACAAGATCAAGGACGGAAGCTGGGACTGGGAAGAATACATGTATCTTCTGAAGTTCTATCAGACGGCTCTGACGAGCGGCTACTTCTTCAAGGACGCCCGTTCCATCAACACCAACGATATGTATGAGAGAATGGCGGCTGGCCAGGCTGCGTTCATCATTTCCGAGAACACCGCCTCCATCGCTACTCTTTACAGCCTGAATCCCAAGGGCAACTTCATATTTGCTCCCTTCCCCGCATCCAAGGCCGGCGGAGAGGAGGCTATAGTTTCCGGCGAGGGCGATGCTTTCTCCATCTGGAAGGATTCCAAGAATATAGAAGCCTCAAAGGTCTTCCTGAACTATCTTGCCACTCCCGAAGTAACGCTCAAGCTCCTGGATGCCACATCGCGTGTATCCTGTATGAAGCCCACCATGGAGGTCGACGAGACTCCCGGTACGAAGGCGCTCGGCGCAGTCGAGGACAACTACAAGGGACACAATATCGGATACTATAATATCTGGGACCGCGAGTATCTTCCCAGCGGAATGTGGGCCTACATGGGCACTGCCTGCAACAAGCTTTTTGCAGACTATACCGATTCCGGGCTGCGCGCAGTCATCGATTTCCTCAGAGACGGATATAAAAACGTTTACGTAGCGGAGTAATATCATCTGCTCCACTGCGGCGGAGAAAAGACCTATGCAGAAAAAATTAGACAGAAAATATTTCCTGTTTATGCTTCCGGCGATCATCATGGTCGTTGCGCTCAGATTTTTCCCTATCGGAAACGCTTTCAGGATGGGTTTCTTTAACTGGAATGGCTATTCCCAGGATATGGAGTTCATCGGGCTGGGCAACTTTAAGGAAGTCTTCGGAGACAGCTATTTCTGGCTGGCGCTGCGCAACACCCTGATCTATGCTTTCGGCATAACCATAGTAAAAAACATCCTTGGTCTGGCGCTGGCCTTCTTTGTGAACAACAAGTTCCACGGCCGCGCCGCGATCAGGGCTACGATCTATCTGCCTGCTATGATATCAGGGTTTATCATGGGTCAGATCATGTATTATTTCTACCAGTACAACGGCGGTATCTTTAACGAGATCCTGATCGGGCTCGGACTTGAACCGGTTTACTGGATGGAAACGGGACTTGGTTCCACGATCATAGTACTGCTGACTACGTCGTTTCTGCACTGCGGATCGACTATGCTGCTGTATCTTGCCGGACTTCAGAACATCCCTCAGGAGCTTCTGGAGTCGGCGCGGCTTGACGGAGCTACGAACTGGAAGGAAAAGCTCCACATCACCATACCGCTCCTTCAGCCGTCCATGATCACCAGCGTCGTCCTGAACCTTATCGCCAGCTTCAAGATCTACGATATCATCTCGTCTCTGTCCGGAGGCGGGCCTGACGGAGGCTCCACGTCCCTGACCCTGCTGATATCAAAGTATTACTTCGGCTATAACAGGGCCGGTTACGCCGCAGCCATAGCAATGGTGTTCTTCTTTGTTATCATTATCATTTCGGTGCCTATCAATAAATGGCTCAGCAGCAAGAAGGTGGAATACTGATGGAAAACACAGAACACAAAGCCGGAAAAAAACGCAAAAAGTTCCGCATCTGGATTCCTATCGTGTGCGTGATAGTATTCTTCCTGTTCATCTGGCCTTTTTATGAGCTCGTGAATATGTCTCTGAGGGATATAACCGATTATTCCTCCAGACTCACACTTCCCGAGGTGATGCACTGGGAGAACTACCTGGAGGTCATAAAGCAGTCCGACATATGGATCGGCTTCAAAAACTCCATCATATACACGCTTACAACGGTCTTTCTGGAGATCACCATCGCTTCCATGGCGGGATACAGTCTGTCGAGAGGCAGCAAAAAAACGACCAGGACCGTCCGCTCCATACAGATGCTTATCATTATGGTGCCGGGCATCATAACTCTGGTAGGTACGTATTCGCTCATGGTAAAACTGGGACTGACCAACAGTCTTATCGCGCTGGCCTTCCTTACCGCGGCCGGAGGTATTCCGTCCTGCTCGTTCATCTACATGAACTTTATCAATTCGATACCCGTCCAGCTGGATGAAGCGGCCAGGATCGACGGAGCCGGAGTCTTTACGACGTTTTTCAAGGTAATACTTCCGCAGCTTACCCCGCTGACCGTAACCAGAGCTATCATGATCAGTATCGGAGCGTGGAACAACTACCTGCTTCCGCTGTATCTGCTGAACGATTCGCGCAAGAGGACGATCATACTGGTCATCAGGTCAGCCTTCAGTATCAACGGCGGAGACAGGAACATAGCTATGGCGTGCGCCACCTGTACCATAGGTATACTTCCGGTGGTCGTAGTTTACCTGCTGCTTCAGAAGAAGATCATAGCAAGCCAGATCGGCTCGGCTGTAAAGGGTTAAGGCAGGAGGAGATAAATATGAGTAAAAGAGCTTTGAAGATCATGTCCCTTGTACTTGCATGCGCATCCGTACTCTCTCTTGCGGCCTGCGGAACAAAAAACACTGATACTTCTGACGGCACGGCAGAGTCCGGCGCCGCTTCGGACGCGGAAAAGTATCAGGCAGGAGAGCTTTCTTATTACAGCTATGACAGCAACGATAAGGAAGTGAATAAAAATCTTTTCTACGTGAATTCCGGCATGGAGTGGGGCGCTGACCCTTCGCTCCTGTTCGTCCCGGATGAGGACGGGGACGGCGGAGGCACGTACTATATCTACTGTACCTCCGGCTATATCAATACCGCAGGTATAGAGGTATGGCGTTCCAGAAACCTTACCGACTGGGAGTGCCTCGGACCGGCTTTTATGCCCGACGTGGATACAAACTGGTCTTATAAAGGCTTTTGGGCTCCTCAGTGTATTTATGATGAGGAATTCGGAAAGTACTATCTGTTTTATTCCGCGCCGTGGGGAAGCAACAGCACTCTGCGTTACGATTCCTGCGCCGTAGCAGACAGGCCGGAGGGCCCGTTCTATGAGATAACCAGTGATAAAAAGAGCGCAAAGGAGCCTCTGCTTCAGTTTGAGCTCCACCAGGACGAGTACGATCCGAGCCTGATCTCGCCCGCCATAGGATACTACGGTATCTCGGGCTTTATAAAGGTCATAGGCCCTTCGCCGTTTATCGATCCCGAGACCGGCAGGCGCTATCTGTTCTTTGTCGCAGACCTTGGTACCGCGAACAACGACAATACGTCCGGCGCGTACTGCATAGAGATGGAGGACTGGGCTACTCCGAAGTATGAAACGCTGACGAGGATCACCCGTTACGGCTATACCACCGCAAACGGGGATACGCCGATCATCGAGGGCGGCAGCACCAACGAAGGCCCCATGTGCTACTACAGGGACGGGAAGTATTATCTGATCTTCCTGACATACACATATTACAATACAAAGTATCAGACCCGTGCGGCCGTAGCTGATTCGCCCATGGGACCTTATACGAAGTTTGATCTGGACGACGGCGCTCAGGTCATATATACCGATTTCAATTTCCAGCGTCAGGCGGTAGGTATCCACGGCCTGGCAAATGCAGGGGATGCGCTTTTCGGAGCCTATATGACCTTCATGAACAACGTCAACTATGATGATCTGCGCAAGTTTGCCATAGATGAGATAGTCTTTGTAAACAACAAAGAGGGTATCCCCACTATGCATGCAAACGGCCCCAGTGTCACTCCTCAGGCTCTGCCGGAGGCTATAAGCGGATACCGCGATCTTGCGCCGGAGGCAAAGGTGGACTGCGACAATATCCGTTTCGGCAGCGATATAAAGTATCTGACGGACAGAGTCATTCCTTACCACGATAACGATCTGGCCCCTGAATTCCTCGCCGGAGACGGCACTACCACGATCACCTTCGATTTTGACGATTACAGGACGCTGAGATCTGTCATGGTTTACAATTCCAGAGACTATAACGAGATGTTCAGTCAGATCGAGTCCATCACTTTTGATTACAGAAAGAACGGACAGGAGGGCCAGGTCACGATCGGGCCCGTGAAATACAACTGGGATTATTATAATCTCGAAGAAAACAAGCCTGCGGTGGGCAGCGCCGCTATAGCGGAATTCGACGAGCTTGACGTGAAATCAGTAAGGATCGAGATAATCAATCCCGGCAATATGGACGGCATCGGTATTCCCGAAATCATTCTTCTCGGCAAGGATTCCGACGGATCTTCCGCATCGCAGGGAGAGGAAAAGGGCGCGCTTTACGAGCCTTATACCTTTGAGAACGAGGAGATACGCTCCAACTGGAAGAACGTTCCGACAGAGCTGGCTGTCGATACGGTACTCAATGAGGAGTACGGAGATCCCGTTTACAGGCTGTACGCCGATAACGACGAGACCTCCGAGACCTATGCGGATCTCTATATGTACGCGGGAAACGACGGTATATACACCTTTGTGGACGTGAACAATTCCACTTTGGAATTTGACCCCAAGAAGACCGTTTCCGAAAATCCAAACGTGACGCTTTTCTTTGCAAAATACAACACCGGTCTGCTGAACCGCCATACCGCGGGCTTCAGAGTGGATATCTCAAATGAGACATACCGCTACCGCGGAGTTTATTCTCAGAAGGCCTGGCTGCGCAGCTGGTGCGACGGCGCTACGGAGGTCAGGATAAAGAACGGTTCGATCGATGACCTTGGCAACGCAACGGGCTACTACGTTGAAACGTTCATACCGTATGAGGTGCTCGACATCACTGAGAGAGAAAACGTCGAAAAGCTGAGAGTGTACTTCTCTATGTTCAGCACCGAAAGCACTGACGTTATCAAGCGCGAGCTCAATTACGTAGCGAGAAACGCCAGCCAGTCCGATCCGACTACGTGGCTGAGGATAGACCTTAAAAAGGAGCAGTGATGAAAAAGAGACTGATATTCCTGATAGCAGTCCTTATGGGTATCTCCGCAGTGCTGTCCGGCTGCGGAGATGCTGCGGGAGACGCAGCCGTCTCTCAGAGCGAAGAAAACAATACCGATAACGGAAACGTAAAAAGGACGCTTAGCCCGGAAGCCATGGCAGCCAATCAGAAGAACATTTTCTATCAGAATATCACCGATCTGACAGGTGCGGATCCCTTTGTACTCTGCTGTGAGAGCGGGGAGTACGCGGGGAGCTTTTTGATGTATTCCACGTCGAGGACGCTCAGCGCCAGGGGCTTTGAGGTATATCAGTCCAGGGATCTGACACACTGGGAAAAACTGCAGGACGCTTTTTATCCTCAGGGAGGAACCTGGGGCGATACCAAGATGTGGGCGCCCGAGGTCATAGAGGATAACGGCCTGTACTATCTGTTTTACAGCGCTCAGTGGGGAAGTATGGATTACGGGCTTTATATCTCGGTTGCCGCATCCTCCAGTCCGGCGGGACCATTCAATGAGTGTGTCACAGATACCAAAAGCGTCATGGAGCCGCTGATACGCTTTGAAAAACACACAGATGAGATACCTGAGGAGCTGCGTTCCGCTCTAAAGGGGCACGACGGCACGGAAGGCTATATAAAGGTCATAGACGCATCGCCGTTCGTGGACCCGGAAACCGGCAAAAAGTATCTCTATATGATCGCTGACCTGGGGACCACATATACGGAAGCCTCCTTTGTCATGGGTATGGAGATGGAGGACTGGACTACGCCAAAGTATGAGACGCTGACAAGGCTTACCGAGTACGGGCTTACCACCCCGGGCGGGAGCGAGGTCATATTTGACGGAGGCAATACAAATGAAGGCTGTTCGGTGCTTTATCACGAGGGCAGATACTACCTGACTTTTTCTACTTTTACGTATACCTCGACGCAGTATCAGGTGAGACAGGCCATAGGCGAAAGCCCTCTCGGCCCCTTTGTGAAGGTCCAGCCTGAAGACGGCGGTACGGTCATAAGCACCGAGATCATGGGTATAAGGCAGTCCGCGGGCCACAGCTCCTTTTTTACGGTGGGTGACGAGCTCTGGCTCTCATACCATACTTTTTATAACGACAGCACGATAGATGACGGCAGAAAACCCGCCGTGGAAAAACTTGTCTTCGTTGAAAACTCCAAAGGGCAGAAGGTGCTGCAGGCAAACGGGCCGACTTCGTCTCCGCAGCTCATGCCGAGGGCGCTTGCGGGCTGCGGAAATATAGCGGATCAGGCGCAGGTTTCCTGTGACAATACGGCGCCGGGCTCGGATATAAAGCTGCTCACGGACGGGTTTGTCCCGATGCACAAGATAACGCCCGTTCCGGGCTTTGAGGCGGATGCGGGTGAAACGACGATCACTTTTGCTTTCGACGACTTCGTAAAGCTGAGGAACGTGCTCATCTACAACAGCTTTAACGAGACGAAGAGATTTACCGGCATCAAGGCCGTGCTGCTTGAAACCGATCAGGGCGAGATCGATCTCGGACCGCTTGAGTACAGCAGCGCCGCATATGACGAGAAGGGCAAGACCGCTTACGATTATCCCGCGGTGTACAGCTTTGCGGAGACGAAAGTAAAAACGGTCACGATACAGATCAGCAGCGACGTGCCGGTCGAGATACCCGAGATATATCTGGCGGGAAGAAATTAGAAACTGACCGCTATTGCATGGAAAAAGAACGAGATTATCAAAGAAAAAACCTTTAGAATGGTCGTAAAGATCATTTATAAGGAGAAGACAATGAGTGCTCTTGAATTTGAAAATGTTACAGGAAATATCTATCTCCTGAAAGTTCCCTTCGGTGATTCCTGGACCGGGGTCACACTTATAAAGGGAGCGGAAAACGTGCTCATCGATACCGGCTCGAGAGGAGCCGACACGGATGAGTACATAGTGCCTGCGCTTGCACGGCTCGGCCTTGCGCTTTCCGATATCGGCTGGCTGGTCAATACTCACAGCCACGGCGATCATATCGGAGGCTATCAGCGCATAAAAGAGCTTTGTCCAAAGCTGAAGGTCGCGGCCGCCCGGAGCGATGCCGCAAACGTTGAGGATCCCGCCGCGCTGGCGGTCAGGATCAGAACGAGATTTCCGGAGTACAGCCCCGCGCCGCAGTCATACCTGAAGGGCGTGCGCGTAGACAGAGTGCTTTCCGACGGGGAGTGCCTGATACCGGACCTTCGGGTCGTGGAGACTCCGGGACACGATATGGGCTGTGTCTGCTGGTATGAAGAAAAGACCCGCAGCCTGATCACCGGAGACAGCATCCAGGGCAACGGGACGCCTACTCAGGGGATCGGCTTTTATCAGAGCCTTGACGCCTACAGAGCCAGCATGAAAAAGCTCCTTGCCCTCGGCGCGGAAAATATCATCTGCGGTCATGACTACGATATGATCGGCTCCGTGATAAAGGGCGCGGACAAGGTGCGAAAGGCCCTGCAGCTCAGTCTTGACCTGACGGATAAATACCAGGATTACGTGGACAAAAAGCTTGAGAGCGGCGTTTGCGATGCCGGTCAGATAGCGAAAAGCATGATAGAAGATATCGGCTGCGGTATGCCTCCGGCGCTCTTTATGGCAGTTTATACCGTGACCGGACATATAGAAAAAAGTGAGAAGAGGTGCTGATTTTGGATAAGAACGGTAAGAAAAATGCTCTTATAACAGGTTCGTCGAGCGGTATCGGGGCGGCGATCGCGATCGCGTACGCAAAGTGCGGCATAAACGTCGGCCTGACCTATAACAGACATAAAGAGGGCGGAGAAGAGACAAAAAGGATCTGCGAGAGCTTCGGAGTAAAGGCGGAGCTGTATCAGGTGCAGCTTTCCGACCGCGGCGAGTGCTGCGCGCTGATGGAAAAGTTTCTCGCTGACTTTGGCACCATAGATATTCTGGTGAACAATGCCGGCGGAGCGCTCAAGATCCCCGAGGGCGAATTTGAGGATCTGCCGCTCGATTACTGGGACAGCCAGATAGGACTGAACCTTAACGCGGCCGCATACTGCAGCCAGTACGCCATCCGCAATATGAAAGAGAACGGCATAAAGGGCAATATCATAAATATCAGCTCGGTCCACGGGACTGTCAGCTGGGTCAAGAGGAAATTCCTGCCTTACTGCGCGGGCAAGGGCGGCCTTGATATGATGACGAAGGCTCTCGGAGTGGAGGTCGCGCCTTACGGCATCCGCGTGAACGGCATAGCGCCCGGTTTTATCATGACCTGCGCGACCACGCGCTATACGCCCGAACAGATGAAGGACTTTACCGATCATATCCCCGCGGGAATGCTCGGCACGACAGACGATATCGTACCGATGGCGCTTTTCCTTGCCGATCCTGACAAGACCCGCTTTATCGTGGGTCAGACCTTCCATATCGACGGAGGACAGTCGGTCACGGGTATGATAGCAAATATGAAAGAGAACTTTGAGGGGTCGCATCTGGCATGAACAGTCCGGTCAAAACAGACGTACTTATAATAGGCGGAGGCGCAACGGGACACGTGGCGGCCTGGGAGATTGCCCGCACGGGAGCTGAGGTTGCCATGCTCTGCACCGGAGCCGGCGCATCGCCCGGTATAGCCGGGTTCAACGTGCCCTGCGCGGATCCCGCGGACAGCGTGGAGCTGTTTATAGAGGATACGAAAGCGTCCGGTCACGGACAGGGCGGGGAGGAGCTTACCCGCGCGCTCTGCGAAGGCGCGGCAAAGCTCCCGGATTATCTGGAAAAGCTCGGCTTCACCTTTGACCGCGATCCCGATGGCAGGCTTTTTGCGCGTAAATCCCTGGGATCGTCCTGCGGCAGGGTCGTAGGCAGCGGAAACTCCAGCGGAGCGCTGGTCCTGAAGCTCCTTAAGGAAAAGCTTGCGGGCCTCGATAACTTCCGCGTGCTTTCGCCCGTCAGGGCGATCAGGCTCATCACGGACGGCGGTAAGGTCTGCGGCGCGTATGTTTACAGTGAAAAGGATAAGAGCTTTTTCAATATATACGCGAAGGCCGTTCTGCTCTGCACCGGCGGGTTTGCGGGGATCTTTCCTTTTACCAGCAATTCAAAGGACATTTCGGGCGACGGCATAGCCATGGCCGCGCTGGCGGGCTGCGGACTCATCGATATGGAGTTTGTGCAGTTTGAGCCCTCATCCGCGGTATGGCCTCCCGAGATCCGCGGCAAAGGAGTCATCACTACGCTCTTTTATGAGGGCGCCGTGATGAGAAACGGCCTGGGCGAGAGGTTTATGTTCAACTACGATCCCAGGGGCGAGTGCGTGAACAAGGACGTTCTCAGCCATGCCATAGAACGCGAGATCAGGGCCGGCCGAGGCACGGAGCACGGCGGAGTCTGGTTTGACGCGAGCGGAGTGGACACGCAGAGACTTCATGACGCTTATGAGCCTTTTGTTCAGCGCTACGCCAAGGTCGGCATCGATTTTACAAGCGAGCCTGTGGAGCTGGCCAACGCCGCGCATACCACCATCGGAGGCGTGTGCATCGACAGCCGCTGCAGGAGCGGGCTGACCGGGCTTTACGTCGCGGGCGAGGCAGCCGGACATATCCACGGCTCGAACCGGATAGGCGGTTCGGCGGGCAGCGAGACTCTGGTCTTCGGACAGATCGCGGCAAAGTCGATACTTGACGATCTGGACCGCCTGAGCCTGAACGAGCCGGAACCCGCAAGGCTCCTCATCGGCGCGGCAGCCATGGATGAAAGCAGGCTCGCAAAGATACGCGAAAGCGAAAAGAGTCTCATAGGCGAGTGCGCCGGAGTGTTCAGAGACGGTGAAACTCTGAAAAAAGGCATCTCGGCTATGGAAGCTCTGTATGACGAGCTTTGCGCCGCAGCTTCCTTTGGCGATCCGGAAAAGGACTGCCTGCTTCTCCGCACACAGAATGATACCGCGGTCGCCCTGGCGCTTTTTAACGCAGCCCTGGCAAGATGCGATTCCTGCGGTTCGCATCAGAGAACGGATTATCCCGATCCTCCGGCAGAGAGTTACCACACGCTGGTCAGGTCGGATAATAATAGATTTACAGCAACAAAAGAAGCAAATAATTGAACCGGAAAGGGGATTAAAGTGATGAAAAAGACGTATGAGGACATGAGGTCGTGCTGGGAGTTTTCCGAAGCATCGGAGTGCAGAAGAGGACTTATGTGCGGAATGGGCTACACCAATGAGGAGCAGAGACGCCCGCTCATCGGTATCGTCAATTCCTGGAATGAATACAATCCCGGACACGTTCATCTGGATAAGCTGGCTGAGCGCGTAAAGCAGGGTGTCCGCGAAGCGGGCGGACTTCCGCTCGAGGTGGAGACCACCGGTATCTGCGACGGAATGGTCCTCAAGGATCCCAGATATATCGAGGTTCCCAGCCGCAACTGCATCGCCGATCAGGTCGAGCTTACGGTAGACGGCAATTTCTTTGACGGAATGGTCATGCTCTGTACCTGCGACTCCGTAGTTCCCGGACATCTGATGGGCGCTGCCCGTCTTGATATCCCCACCATCCTCGTAACCGGAGGCTACATGCCTCTCGGAATGTGCCGCGGCGAGGAGCGTCTGCATATCCGCGCCCAGGACAAGGTCGGAGCGATGGCGGAGGGCACGATCGACAAGGACCTTTACAATGATCTGATCGAGCACAGCTGGGGCACCTGCGGCGCCTGCACATCAATGGTAACTGCCAACTCCATGTGCATGATGGCCGAGGCTATGGGCATGACCCTGCCGAACAACTCCACCATGCAGGCCGACGGCTCCGAGATATACAACCTCGCGTACCGCGCGGGCAAGCACATCATGGACCTCGTGTTCAACGGCATTACAGCCCGCCAGATCATGACGAGAGAGGCTATAAAGAACGCGATCAAGGTCGATATGGCAGTCGCCGCATCGTCAAACCTTATCCTTCATCTTCCTGCTATCGCAAATGAAGCCGGCTATGACGATATCCAGTGGTGGAAGGAGTTTGATAAGGCTTCAAATGAGATACCGCTGCTCTCGCATCTGGCTCCCGGCGGAGAGTACAGCCTGAAGGATCTGGATCTGGCAGGCGGTCTGCAGGCAGTTATGGCAAAGATGCGCAGCAAGCTGGACAACAATTGCCTTACCGTAAACGGCAGGACCATGGGCGAAAATCTGGACCGCGCGGTGTGCTGGAACGACGAGGTCATCCACGGCCTTGATAATCCCGTTTCCACTCAGCCCGGTATCGGAGTCCTCTACGGCAACCTCTGCCCCGAAGGCAGTATCATCAAGATCGCCGCAGTTCCTCAGAAGCTTATGAAGTTCCGCGGTCCGGCCAAGTGCTTTGATACTCTGGATGACGCTCTGGACGCACTCAGGTCCGGACGCATTGTAGAGGGAGACGCCTGCGTGGTCAGATTCCTCGGCCTCAAGGCACGTTTCGGCACCACCGCTTTCACCTTCCAGGAAGAGCTCAAGGGTTATAAGGGTCTGTTCGAGTCCTGCGCCGTCATCACGGACGGACGTTTCTCGGGCGGTACTTCCGGCCTGTCCGTTGGCTACGTTTCGCCCGAGGCTGCTTTCGGCCCTCTGGGACTTGTGCAGGACGGCGATATGATCGATATCGATGTAGTCGGCCGCAGCATCAATATGGAAGTCTCCGACGAGGAGCTTGAAGAGAGAAAGAAGAATTTCCACTGGGAGTTCAAGGCAGACGATTATCCCAGATTCCTGCGTCTCTTTGTAAAGAACGTAGGCCCCATGAGCAAGGGCGGTATCTGGGAATAAAAGAGGTAACCGATAATGAAAAAAGTCATAGTTAAGAAAAAGCGTTACGTAGATTCCGTCAGCCTGATGTCCGTGTCGGGCCGCGTAAGCGAGCTGCCCGGCGTATCGGGTGTCGACGCGGTAATGGCGACTGTGATCAACCAGAGAACGCTGCGCGAGTCGGGATACACATTGCCTGCGGACGTCACGGTGGACGATCTTGTGATCGCCATCACCGCCGAGGATGAGGCAAAGTGCGACGAGGCAATTCAGGCCGCCATGGATCTGATAGACCACAAAAATTCCGGCGGCCTGCAGGAATTTTCGAGTCTTGACGACGCGGAGCTGAAGGCCGAGACCTATGACCTGTGCCAGATCTCGCTTCCCGGCGAATATGCCTATGCCGAGGCCAGGAAAGCGCTGGACAAGGGACTTGATCTCTTTATTTTCAGCGATAACGTATCTCTGGAGGAGGAAAGGACTCTGAAAGAGTACGGACGCACGAAGGGACGCCTGGTCATGGGGCCTGACGCGGGAGTCGGTCTGGTGGGTGGCATTGCGCTGGCGGCAGGCTCCCAGAACAGCTTCGGACCGGTCGGCATAGTAGGAGCCTCCGGCTCCGGCGCGCAGGAGGTCGCCTGCATCATAGAGCACCGGGGCTTCGGCGTGAGCCAGATCATAGGTACCGGCGGCAGAGATCTCTATCCCGAGATAGGCGGCATCACCATGTTTGAGGGCATAGACCGTCTGGAAAAAGATCCGGAGACAAAGGTCATCGTGCTCGTCTCAAAGCTTGCGGATCTGGGCGTAATGGACAAGGTCCTGACAAGAGCCGATGAGTGCAGCAAACCCGTCATCGTCATCTTCCTCGGCAGCGATCAGAAGCTTTTTGAAGGACACAAGGTCACGCCTGCTTTCTCGCTGGAGGAAGCAGCCCTTAAGGCCGTGGAGTGCCTGACCGGAGAGCCCCAGAAGCCTCAGTTCACGGATGAAGAGATCGCGCGCATGGCCCACGAAGCCGTATCCAAGCTCCCCGCGGAGAGAAAGTATTTCCGCGGACTCTACTGCGGCGGCACCTTCACCGAAGAAGGCCTGCTCTACTTTGCAAAGCACAATGCCGGTATAGAGCTCCATTCAAATCTGAATACAAAATACAGCACCAAGCTCCTTGACAGCCATGTCAGCGTCGGTCATACGATCCTGGATATGGGCGCCGAGGACTTTACCGCCGAGGCTCCGCATCCGGTATTCAATCCCGAGCTGCGTCTTAAGAGGCTCCGTCAGGAGCTTACGGATCCGGAGGTCGCGGTCGTGCTGCTGGACTTTATCACCGGCCCCGGCGTAGCGAGAGACCCCATCACGGCGCATGCGAATGAATGCAAAAAGCTCCGCGATATGGGGGTCCCGGTAGTATTCATCGCAAATATATGCGGCTCATATAACGATCCCCAGAATATCCGCGAAAAGATCGGGCTTCTGAAGGACGCCGGCATCATCGTGACCGGAAGCAACTTTGAAAGTGCAAAAATAGC
>CAMOQY010000003.1 GCA_946623295.1 uncultured Lachnospiraceae bacterium
CATGCTGATGATCGATGCGACCAGGATAAGCCTGACACCTCCTATCAGCGGGCTCCATATGAGCAGAGAAAACAGAAGTCCTCCCGCGGCGTCCGCTGCTATAAGCCTCAGATACGCCGTAGTCCCGCCGTAGCGCCACACCTGACTGTAGACACCCAGCAAAAATCTGAAAAAGAACAGACATGCGCATCCGACTGCCATGATAAGCGCTATCGTAGGAGCGCTTATCTCCTCACTCTGCGACGGATGCAGCCACATAAACAAAAAGCTGATGAATAACCATATGATAAGATCATACAGTACCAACAGCCATCTGATTCTCGATATTAAATTTCTTTTATTGCTCTTCCCTGAGCGGCTCATAGTTCCCACCACCAGGCTTTTTCCTGTAATTGCCGGCAAATGACGCAGTTCCGGCAGACTATCAGTCTGCTTTTACGTAAAACAGTCTTATGACCTCTTTTTTAAGCGCCTCTTCGTCGACATAATACTCGACATAATCTGTCGTCTTTGTAGTACCTTCAGTAGACAGTATATCGCCGTAGCGATAGTCGGATATCCGATCCAGAAGATCGGCTATATCTATATAGCCCATGTCCGAGGTAAGAAAATCCACGATATTTCTCAGGGTCTTCACGGCCCAGCTCGAGGATTCCTTCATCTTTGCCGTCATTACCTTTTGAAGGGCCGACAGATACGTCCTCTGTCTCCTCATGCGGGCAAGATTGGTGGTGTCGTCCTCCATTCCGCCGCGCGACTGTACGTACTGCAGGGCCTCCTCGCCCTCCAGTGTTACCTCTCTGCCTTTGACAAACCGGCTGTTTATCTTGCCGAAATCATCCTCTATGGTAACGGTCACTCCGCCTACGGCGTCATTTATTACCGGGACAGCGTCCATCGTAAAGGCCACGTAGTGGTCGATATGTATGCCGTAAAGGAGATTCTGTACCGCGTCTATGGCATTTCTGCAGCTGTCTTTTCCGCCCGTGCCGTACGTATGGGCAAGCGCGAGCTGCATGATCTCAGACCCCGTATACTGTGAGTTAAGGCCGTATTTTTTCACCTCGGTCATAGTATCGCGATTGAGCTGAAGCACGTCGTACTTCTGCTTGGCATGGTCTATGATCACAAGCGCGTTGAAATCATTCTGCTGATAATTGATGTACGCATCATCTCTGGCGATCGCCTGATCGGAGGTCTTGTCGATACCGAGTACGAGCATGATCTCCAGGTCGGTGTTTTCCTTGTACCAGGCATCATTATAGTAGAGCGAAGCCTGCCGGTCGTGAGAAGCATTGTCGATCGACTCCTCCCCGTTTCCGGTATCTCTGACTGAAATAAGGACCACGAGAACCACGATAATGATGAGCGCAAGAGCAACTCCACCGATCTTGTAGAGGAACTTTTTGTTTTCGGCGCACCAGACAGTGAATCTTTTAAAAAGTGTGTTCCTTTTGTGCTTATTGGATCCGCTGTGGTGGTGATGGTGGTGATCCCCTCCGTGAGCATGAGAACTCCCGGAGCCGGTGCTGTGGCTCCGGGAAGACTCAGCGCTCGCCCGGTTTGAATCTCTTAAGCTGTTATTACCGTTGAGTTCTGCCAAGGCTGATTTCTCGCTTTACTATATGAAATGATATGCAGAGTTTTATGCGTGCTTCCTGTCAACGAGGATGCTGCCGCCGATGCAAAGCGCAAGAGCAGCTACCAGAGCGATGGAAACGATGATGCCGGTGGTCATATCTCCGGTCTGGGGAGAAGTGCCGCTGCCGCTGGTTCCCTGAACTTCTGTTGCAATTGCGACTGCGCAGAACTTGTCAAGGACAACGTTGAGGCCGCCGTCAGCTACCTTTGCCTCATCAAGGACCTCCCATGTATCGCCGTCGCAGCTAACAAGAACAACAACGGGATCGGAAGCGCTCAGGCTGGTCTCAAAGGAAACCTTTACGGAGCTCGCTACATCGGCAAAGGGAACATAGGTGTCGCCGTTGCGGACAAACGAAGCATCAAAGAACTCGGATACGCCAAGATCGGAAACAGAAGCGCCGGCCTTCTGGGCAGCTGCTTCGGCATCCTTGGTGAGATCAGCGACCGTAGAGGCTGCGTCAAGCTTTGCCTTAGCCTTTGTCAGGATATCCTTGATCTCGGGAAGAGCACTGTCCTTTTTGGAATAAGGAGTCAGAACCAGCTTCAGAGTATCATCGGCATCCTTCTCAGTGCCGGAAGCGTCAAAGATCAGGTAGTCCTGAAGAGTGCCGTTTTTGTCAGCACGCCTCACGATACCGGGAGTACCCTTCTGCTCCGCACTGGGAGTAGTAACTGCACCGAATGCGGGCACGGCCATAGCCATGACCAGCATTGCCGCCATAAGTGTTGCCATCAACTTCTTCATACCTTTTACCTCTCATTTCACGGCTTCAAGCCGTCCTACTACTAAATATCTCTTGCTTACCTTGCCCATCAGGCAGGTGCTCAGAACCAGCAGCCTGTCCTCGGGGGTAACCTCAAGGGACTCATCCTTACGCCCGTCTATCGAGCGAACCTCTCTTATACTTCTCAAAAACAGTCTCATATCGCGGCTGTTATCAAAGTCGTAAGTCTGCATGAGATGATAATTCTCATAAGGCACCGCCGCCCATACCGTGTAGTGGAGCTCGCGGTCCGGGAGATATATGATCATCTCTCTGTGCTCCTCAAAGCCGTCTCCGTCGGAGAAAGTGGTCTGGAGCGTTCCGAACATCGCTCCCGATCTCATCTTGTGTCCGTATATCACGGTGACCGGCTCATCAAACGTCTTGTCGTTGTATCTGCTTTCGGTAAAGAGCGCTCCCGCTCTGTACTCCCTCAGGTACGCACTGTGATCCAGATAGTAGGTGTCGTCACCCTCTCTCTGGCAGACCGGAAAGCTGATC
Organism: uncultured Lachnospiraceae bacterium; assembly: GCA_946623295.1. Lineage (GTDB taxonomy): Bacteria > Bacillota > Clostridia > Lachnospirales > Lachnospiraceae > UBA3774. Next base: position 2,910 of record CAMOQY010000003.1, read on the forward strand.
TCCGTACCGGGTATATACAGCCAGGCGTATATCTCGGGATTTTTTGACCACTGCTCCTCCCAGTCTATGGGACTGACGTACGGCTCTGTCGTGGGCTCCTCCGTGGCTTCGGAGGACTGATCGCTCCCGGCCGCCTCTGAGGACGCCGCCTCCGACGAGGTCTGCTCAGTAGGATAGATGATCGGATCATCCTCGTCTATTCCGGCGGTCCCGCAGCTCTGATTCTGCAGGAGGAGGATCACGCAAAGCACGATGATCACAACGCCAAGTCCTATATATATATAACTAAATAAAGAACTCTTCTTCATAAAAATCCAGTGCGGACAGCCCGTCGTCCCCGGCATATCTGCCTATCATCTCCAGCGCCGGAGCGATCCTGGGAGTCCGGATGTCCATCCCGTGGCAGTCGGTGCCGATAAACTGCACAAGCCCGCTGCGGAAGAGAGACTTCAGCATCCGCCTGTTTTTCCTGTTTTCGGCGAAGCCGGCGTTGATCTGCATCAGCGCCCCTCTCATCGAAAGCATCTCGAATATATCAAGCTTGTTATATTCAAGATATCGGTCTATGTGGGCAAGAAGCACGATGACTCTGCCGTCCGTGGCAAGTTCTATCGTCTCCTCAAGCGTACTGCGATCCCAGTGTGTCTTCGGAAGCTCGAGCATCAGCAGCGGAGTTCCCTCTATACATAGCCTCTCGATGCCCTCGGTCCGGGATACCCCTATATAATAGCACACTTCCGCGCCAAGTAAAAGCTTTGGATAGTCATCGCCGTCCATGCCCGAGACAAGTCTGTCGTAAGCTTTCTGTCTCCGCTCGAGAAAACTGTCCGGATCCTCTTCTTCGGCGTAGAAATGCGACGTGAGGACTACCGTGTCCACCCCCTGCCCGCGCAGAGTCCTGAGCATCTCGAGACTTTCCCTGACGGATCTGCTCCCGTCATCCATTCCCGGCAGAATATGGGTGTGAATGTCGAGCATTTCTATACCTTTTTACGGCTCTTCGGCTGAACCTGCACGGTCGGTGCGGGATCCTGAGCGGTCACGCTGCTCTTTTCGGAAGTTTCCGCATTCTGCTCTGAGCCATAGCCGTAGCCGTAACCATATCCATAGCCGTAGCCTTTGCTGTAGCCCTTTCCTCCGTAGCCGTAAGCCTTGCTGTGGGCCTTGTATCTGGAGTGGCTCCTGTAGTAGTAGCCCTTGTTGTTTTTGGTGACGTCCGTGAGCACGAAGCCCAGGAGCTTGTCCTTTAACGGATTGAACTGAGCGACGCAGCTGTTGAGGAACCGCCTGCTTGAGTAGTCCTCGCGGACTACCATGATCAGCCCGTCAAGTATCGCGGCAGCCACGAGAGCATCGGATACGATGCCTACCGGAGGGAGATCAATGATAATGTAATCATACTCCTCTCTGGCTCTCTCCATAAACCTTACCATCCCGTCAGAGCTGAGCAGCTCGGACGGATTGGGCGGAATATTGCCGGCGGGGATCACGTCCCAGTTCTCTATCAGCGAGGACTGTCTCGTGCACTCCTCCTTTGTGGCGGAACCGACGATATAATCGGAAAGTCCGGGTCTGCGGTTTATAAGCAGCGATCTGGCTACGTTTGGCAGTCTGAGATCGCCGTCGACCAGCAGGACCTTTTTCCCTGTCTGCGCCATCGTATAGGCAAGATTGATGGAGGTCGTGGTCTTTCCCTCGCCGCGCGTGGAGCTCGTGACTCCCACTACGGGACATTTCTTATCGGTATTCAGCGCGAATTTCAGGTTTGCGCGGAGAAGCTTGTATGCCTCCGACGCGGCAAAGCTGAGATTCTCGCAGAGAAGCTCTCTCTGTTCCTCTCTGGTAGCGGAGATCTTGTTCTTGTTGGTGCTCATGACCGACCTCCTCTCTTCATGGCCTCTTCATCGGCGCGCTGCGCGGCGGATTCAGCTCTGGCAGCAGCCTGGCTGTGGCTGATCGTCTCGCGTCTCTCTGAGCGCCTGTAGTAGTAACTCTTTTCACTGTGCTCCATCAGATCGGGAATGGCCGCGAGGACGGGGATGCCCTCAAAGGTATTGGTAAGGTATTCCTCGTTGTGGATGAGGTCATCCATGAGCTGAAGCACAAAGATAACAGCAATCGACAGAACCGCTCCGGCGAGAAGGCCTATCAGAGTGAATTTCGCATTGCTGGGGTAAGTCTTGTTCGGAAGGAGCGGCGCATAGTCCACCACCTTCACGGAGCTGCCCTCTACTATATCGCTTATCTTTGAAGGAAGGACGTCGGCTATCGTATTTGCGATGAGCTGCGCCTCCTCGGCGCTGGTGCTGGTGACTGTGATGCGGAATATCTCCGTATCATTCACAGCTGTGGCGTCGATCATGCCGCTCAGGGTCTTGTAGGAATATCCGGTACCGGACTTCTCGGACACCTCGTTCAGGCAGGTCCTGGAATTGAGCACCACGAGATATGTATTGACAAGGCTCTTGGCCGCGGTAAGCTCCGTTGTGGATATCTGGTACGTAGTGGTACCGCCCACGCCTCTGTTGTTTACGTACATCATGACGCTGGACTGGTACTGGGGCGTAATGGCAAACTTAGCGTAGCAGAAAGCGGCCGCGCCGCCGATGACAGCTACGATTATGATCGCCCATATCCGGTTCCAGAGAACCTTGAGTAACGCAGACAGATCTAACTCTGTGCTCCCGTCTGCTGCTCTCTTCAGCATAACATTATCCCCCGTAGTGATATTACCTCATAATGAGATAATGATAACTCATATGACATGTAATGTCAAACATGATTTTGATAAATATACAAGCTGTCTATAACTCGTTATCGTCGTTTTCAAGGCTTTTCTCCCGCCTCAGGGCGCGCATTCTTTCTATGCGTTCGCGGCGAAGCTTGAGCTGTTCTCTCTGACGGCGTCTCCTGCGTTTGATGATGCGTACTGCACACCACCAGAGTCCGACCGCAGCCGCTGCGGCTATGACCACCCACATGACTGCCAGAAGGAAAGTTTTAAAGCCCGAACCGCTCTCCTGATCCTGCCGGGGCGCGTCGCTGACCGGCTCGGTTTCACCATCCGTTGCAGGCTCCGCAGCGCTCTCTCCCGGCGTCACATCGGTATCTGTCCCTGCTGCGGAAGCAGTCTTTAATAGTCCGCCCTCGACAAGCAGCGCCCGTCCCGCGGCAAGGTACTCTCCCGACTTTATCTGGAGAGATCCGACCGCTTCGTCAAGGCCCATGGTGTCGCTGCTGCTGAAGTTAAAGCTGATATTCGTAGTTTCGGAAGGCAGATAAAGCCTGAGTCCCGTATCCATCGACAGCGGCAGCGGGGAAACGCTTTCAAGGCCCGTAAAAAAGCCCTGTGAAAGATTTGAAATATCCGTCATCTGGAACTTGTCAAAACCGTAGTCCAGAAGCTTTTTCGTATCGCTGTATCTGACTCCGCCGCCCTGCGTTTCCTTCATGACTACGGCGATCAGCTCGGCGCCGTCGCGTTTCGCGTAGGTCACGAGCGTATTAAAGGCAAGCGAGGTATAGCCTGTCTTTCCGGCCACCGCAGTATCATAGTAATACTCGGAATCGGAGTGCAGCATCTTGTGATTCATGGAAAAGGTGTATCCGGAGGGATTCTTTTCCGTGGGCTCTATGGTATAAGTCACCGTCGAATCTATCCTGTAGAAGTCTTCGTTCTGAAGGGCGTTCCACATGATAAGAGCCATGTCGTGGGCCGTGGTGCGGTGTTTGTCATCGTTGAGTCCGTGGGGATTGGTAAAGTTGGAATTCGTGCAGCCTATCGCGGCCGCCTTTTCATTCATAAGTGCGGCAAAGCCCTCTATGGATCCCGCCACGTGCTCGGCGAGCGCGTATCCGCACGAATTAACGGAGTCGAGCATCAGCGCGTAGAGGCACTGCTCCACGGTGAGGACCTCTCCTTCCTTGAATCTGGCGTCAAACCCTCCGTCCTCCAGATCCGTGACCGACGCATGGGAAAACGTGACCTCCTCGTCAAGCGCGCAGTGCTCGAGCACGACCATCGCGGTCATTATCTTTGTGATGCTTGCGGGATATCTGTCTTCGTTTGCGTTTTTCGCAAAAAGCACCTCTCCCGAGCCCAGCTCTATAAGATACGCGCTCCTGCTGCTGACGTCGAATCCGGGGGAAGGCAGTATGCCCGTTCCCGTCAGATCGTACAGCGGCCTCACCGGAGCGGCGCTCTGGCCCAGCGCCATGGCCGGCAGCAAAAATGAGGCGGCGGCGAAGGCGGCCGCGCATATGAGCTTTCTGAAAAACCCTTTCATATCAACAATTCCTTTGCTCTAAAGCTCTTTTTCCGGCGGATCTGACCGTTATCAGCATCTCGCAGTCAGATGTTTTTTCGTAATTTATCTCAGTTTCGTATCCGATGGAAACAACCATCTCGTCTCCGTTTTCCTCTATCGAGACCCGGTGAGCTCTTACTCCCATTATAAATCCCCCAAACGGGGTAACGTAGTGGGATACGTGGCTGACGCCCTCGCGAAAGAGCATGTCGGAAACTACCAGGCCTCTCTTGCGGATGCTCACGCCATCAGCCGAGATCTTGAGCACGTTGCGCACAGGCTCGTCAAAATCAGCCTGTCTCTCCTCAAAAAGGATATACCTGCTGCCCTTGCGCTCGTAATACTCTCCGGTGGAGATCACCTCTATCTCGTCGGAATCTCCGCCTTCGGACGGGAACAGCCGTCCTCTGACGCTTACTGTTACTTCAGGATCCATATCAGTACTTTTCTATATCTGTCTTTACTGCCTCCGGAACTGCGCACGGAAGGACCTTTTCGGCGAATTTTCTAAAGAAGACCGGATCTCCGCTGACGTAATACTCGTGTACGGGGATCACATCCGCGGATGCCCGCCCGTCCATGGCGTCAAGCGTCGCGGCAAGCTCCGCGGCGGTCTCCCGCGCCGGGTCCACAAGCGTGACTTTATCCCCGGCCTCAGCTCCGATAAGATCCCTCAGAAGCGGGTAGTGGGTACAGCCGAGCACGAGCGTATCTATATCCCGGGCCGTGAGCTGGGAGATGTATTCATGCACGATCGCGGCGGTCTCCGGCTCATGCGTGCGCCCTGCCTCTATCAGCGGAACAAACCTGGGGCAGGCGAGAGGAAAGACCTCAAGCGAAGGATCTATCTCCAGTATGTGCTTTGGATACTGTCCGCTCTTTATGGTGCCGGAGGTCGCTATGACTCCTATCCTGCCGTTTTTGGTAGCTGCCACAGCTCCTCTGGCGCCGGGTTCAATGACCCCTATGACCGGGATATCGTTTTCTGAGCGCAGATACGGAAGCGACGGCGCGGTCGCGGTATTGCATGCAATGACCACGGCTTTTACGTCATGAGTCCGCAGAAATCTGACGATCTGCCTGGAAAAATCCACTACCTGCATGGGATCGCGGTCTCCGTAAGGCACTCTCGCCGTATCGCCGAAATATATGACTTTTTCATGCGGGAGCTGCCTCGAGATCTCGCGCAGGACCGTCAGTCCGCCCACTCCACTGTCAAAAACTCCAACAGGTCTGTTATCCAATTCTCACGCCTCCGGTTTCACGTTACTGATTTATATTCCGTCCTATCTTCTGAAAAACGCAGTCTTTATCAGAAGCTCCACAAGCTTTTCGATATCCTTGCCCCTGGCCTTCCAGAGCATGGGATACATGCTGATGGAGGTAAAGCCGGGCATCGTGTTGATCTCGTTGAAGACTACCCTTCCGGTACCTTCCTCGAGGAAAAAGTCTACCCTCGCGAGGCTGTGTCCGTCGATCGCGTCAAATATCTTTACCGCGTCCGCCCTGATCTCCTCGGCTACGCCCTCGGGCAGCTCGGGATCCACGATGGTCCTCGAGTCACCGTTGTTGTATTTGGCGTCATAGCTGTAAAACTCCTCGGCTGCGATGATCTCGCCTACGCCCGAGGCTATGGCCTTTTCCGCCCTGTATACCGCGCATTCGAGCTCGCGGCCCTTTATCTCGCCTTCTACGATGATCTTTGAATCCTCAGCCGCCGCGACTCTGAGCGCCTCCACGAGGCTCTCCCGATCGGCAGCGCGCGAAACTCCGCACGAGGAGCCCGCCCTCGAAGGCTTTACAAACACGGGATAGGGGATCCGTGATTCTATTTTTTGAGCAGCGGCCTCTATATCGTCCAGTTCCTCGGCTCTGAGCGCGACGCTCTGAGCCTGGGCTATGCCCAGATCGTCAACTATTATTTTTGTGTATATCTTGTCCATCCCGACGGCGGAGGCAAGCACTCCGTCTCCGACGTAGGGGATCCTGGCAAGAGTGAGCAGTCCCTGTATCGTACCGTCTTCTCCGTTAAGTCCGTGAAGCACAGGCCACGCGATGTCCACCCTGTAAAAACCGGCCTTCTGGTCGCCGTCGATCATCATCACGCCGTGGATCTCCGCGTCGGGCAGCAGCACGCATCTCACGCTGCTCTGCGTCCAGCTTCCGTCGGTCATCGTATTTTCGTCCTCGACCAGCAGCCATCTGCCGTCCTTTGTAATGCCGATGAGCATGATCTCGTATTTGCTCTCATCCACAGCATCCACGATGGTCTTCGCGGACTTGCAGGAGATCTCATGCTCGGACGACTGTCCGCCGAATATTATTGCAAGTGTTCTTTTTTCCATTTCAGATATCCCTCTGAGTTTTCTTTAACTTCTAAATGATACCATATTTTCAGACCCAGTTCAATTCCAAAGAAAACGGGACCGGTCTGTCCGGTCCCGCGTTTGCAGTTAACTGCCCTGTTCTCCAAGTCTAATCAGAATATTAGATTCCAGAAGTATTCAGAATCACAATTTGGTAACGTTTGTCGCCTGAGGTCCCTTTGTTCCCTCGACTACATCGAACTCTACCTCGGCGCCCTCATCGAGAGACTTGAATCCCTCCATGTTCAGTCCTGAGTAGTGAACGAAGATATCGTTTCCATCCGCATCTGAAATGAATCCGTAACCCTTCTGGTTGTTGAACCACTTAACTGTCCCTTTCATCAATCTACCTCCAAATAAATAACTCCCTTCGGCTTCGCCGTTATGGGTAAAGATAACACTTGAAGCACAAATCGTCAACCGATTTTAGCGTTTTACTGCAAAAAAAACTCAAAGAGCCCCAAAGGCTTTCTAATCTGAAAAAGTGACGCCCCCCGTATCGTCAAAATGGTTTCCTGCAGCGCAGTCCGACGTCCTTTCCCGCTTTCAGCTTTCTGTACACCGCAAATACCATTGTCGTAAAGCACGCGCCGCCGCCTATAAGGTCCGAAACGGGTTCCGCGGCAAAAACAGCATAGACCTGCGACGAGGTAAATATCTGAGGCAGAATGTATATCATCGGCATGATCAGGATGACCTTGCGCAGGATGGAGAAAAACAGCGCATATTTCGCCATTCCGAGTGAAACGAAGGTCTGCTGGCCGACGCTCTGGAGCGACATAAAGGCGCCGAGCGCAAAAAATATGCGCATGGCTGCAGGCGCAGCCTCCATCATCGCCGGGTCGTCGTTGAAAATACTGATAATGGGGCCGGGAACAGCAAGCACAAGCAAAGTCGCGCACAAAGTATAGCTTACCACTACCACCGTCATAAATCTGATAGCTTTCAGGATACGGTCTGCCTTTCTCGCGCCGTAATTATACGAAATGACCGGCTGCGCGCCGTGGGTAAAGCCCCTCATGCTGAGAAACACAAACTCCTTGACGGAGTTGTTGACTGTCATCGCCGCCACATAGAGGTCGCCGCCGTAGCGCTGCAGGGACCTGTTGTACATTGCAAAGGCGATACTTGTCGTGAGCCCGAAGAAGAAATTCGTCACGCCTATCCTGACTATATCGAGAATGATCGACGCGCGCAGCCGCATACGGGAAAGTCTGAGCCTGATCGGCGTGCGCAGCGCAAGAAAAAGCACGACCCATACGGCAGAAACCAGCTGCGAGACTATCGTCGCCAGCGCGGCTCCCTGTATACCCATATCCAGGCCGCGCATTCCGAGCCCGAGGAAAGTGAAGTCATTGTAGATAAAAAAGGGATCGAGGATGATATTGATGACGGCGCCCGTGACGGTAGTCCACATTCCGATGCCGCCAAAGCCCTGATTTGTGATGTACGGGTTGAGTCCCGCTGAAAGCATTTGAAAAAGCGTCCCAAGGATATAGACCTTCAGATACGCATCCGCAAAGACGAAGCTCGTGTCGCTGGCCCCGAAGAGATAAAGGACCGGCCGTCTGACGGCGAGCACGATCGCTGTGATGACCGCGGCGTTGATCACGAGCATGGCTGCTGCGTTGCCGAGTACCCATCCGGCTTTTTCGTCATTTCCGCGGCCTCTTTCCATGGAAAAGGCCGGAGCGCCTCCCAGTCCGAAGAGCGCGGTAAAAGCAGTCACTATCGTCACTATCGGAAAAGTCACGCCGACTCCCGTCAGCGCATCGGTACCCACCAGATCGATATGTCCGATATAGATGCGGTCCACTATGTTGTAAAGGACCTGCACCATTTCGGCGAGCATATACGGTACAGCGAGACGGAGCACCGCCGAGGCGACGCTTCCCTCTCCGAAGTTTCCTTTTTCTTTTAGGCTTTCATGACTGCCAAATATACTCATCACGCTGTATTCTTATCCGTAAAAAGTCCTTATTTAATCTGGGTCTTATGTCCCGCTCAGTATGTGCAGGCTGCGCAGGGTCCCGTCCGTGATCGAGTCGTTGACCGCATAAGCGAGACGCTCAAGATCCGCTCCGGCCTGTGCACTTCCAAAGAGCGCTTCCGAGGCTTTTCTGACTTCGTTTCCGGCAGCTTCTCCCTGTGCCTGCGCAAGCTGTCTTGTCCCCATATAAAGGCCCGTCCCGACTTCTCTCGTCTTTTCAGCCGCAAGGCCCGAAAGCTCCACCGCTCCGGCTACGGTCCCGTTGATATCGGAGATCACGCCCTCCTTGACCTTTGCGCTCTCAGGGTCGTTTCCGGTGGTCATCAGATATTCCAGCGATTCCCACAGCCCGGCCATAATGGAAAGAGAACGCATGGCGCGGAAGGACCATTTGTAATAGGGCATATATCTGTCATTGAGGAGGAAGATCGCATGCATGGCAGCCTGGACGTATTCGTACACGGCCAGCTGGGCCGCCGCATTCTCGCCCCGTTTCAGGCAGCGCGTGTAATTGTAGCTCCCGGACTGATTCATCAGGAGCAGGTAGCCGGCGAGCTTCTTCATCCGGATCTCGCGCGGATAGTGTCTCAGGCTCCGCCTCACTCCGGTAAAGCTGCCGTCCCCGTCGTAAAAGATCTCTCCGTTTACGGCCTCTGCCAGAGCGTATTCCGGGATATTCAGCCAGGCATTCATATCCAGACTGCCGTCGCTGCTTCCGACCTTTTCCAGCCAGTATTCGGGAGCCCGTATGACGCCGTGCCTTTCTCCGCCTACAGGCGAAACTTTGCTCCTTGAAAAGCCGTATACCTCTTCGGGAAGCGCCGAATAGGCGCGGCTCAGCCTGAACTGCGTGCGGCTGTCCACTCTGTCCTCTCCCGGTATAAATATACAGACCCCGGGCTCAAAGTCATGGTCGCGGGATATTTCATCATCAAAGCCGTAGCACTCTGAGCCGCTGCCCGTAAGACCGACTGTGATGCAGTCAAGCAGCTCCGGGAACTTTTCCCGCAGCATGGGTCCGACGTATTCCTCATAGAAAAGCCTGGCAAGCTCAAGCCCCTGCATATATCTACCTCTCGGAAGCATTTGCCTCGTATATCGATCTTGCCCTCTCCGCGAGCTCCTTTTCAAAGGCACCGAGCCCGTAGAAGCCAAAGGTCGGAGCGCATTTCTCGCAGATAAACGCATGGTACCCGTCGCGCACGAGCTCAGGATCGTCAAGAAGCTCCCTCGCCTTTTCAAGGCATTCGTATATGGCGTCCTCCGCGTTTTCAAAGCCATACCTTGCGCTCAGCTCATCCGCCATATTCAGATATGTGACGGCCATTTCCTGGGCTCCCTGCTCCGCTTTGCTCATGCAGCGAAGCGCGCCGGCATACGCTTTATCTGCCCTCTCGTAATAGGTCTCTGCCAGGGACGGCCCGTCCGCCGCAACAGCCATATCCACCAGCGCAAGGCCCATATTGTTGTAAAGCGACCCGAGGCGCATATCGCCGTCGTGAAGCTCTCTCTCAAAGATGGCGGCAGCTTTTTCGTATATCGGTATCGCTTCGGCGGCGCGGCCGAAGGCCTTGTATACCGTGGCAGTATTTACGTACGTGGTACCGGCAGTGACGGTATCTTCAAGGCCGATCTGCTTTATCAGACTCATGGCCTCGTCAGCGGCCGCCAGGGCCTCTTTTTCCCTGCCGAGCTTTCTCATGAGCCCCATGAGCTCGTTTTTGAGCGAGAGAAGCCCCCGGGCGTCGCGCCCGTTTTCAGCCTCGGCGATCCAGTAGCGCAGATGGCGCTCCGCAGCGGCGTAGTCGTTCTTTGCAAGATCCGCATCGAGTCTGTCGGTGATCCTGGCTACGTCCACCGGATGCACCGGCGGAACGTCCTTGTACTGATCGGTGCAGAAAGGGCACTGCGGGTCCGTATAGTCATTTCTGTCCATCTCTCTCCTCCGGCTGATGCTCAGCCCCGCGGTATTCATACCTGATGTACTCCGGCTGAACAGTCTCTCCTGATACCCGCTTCATCTCCGCCAGCACCCGGTCTCTCAGCTCCTTTGCTGCCTGCTTTGCGGGCAGGGACGCGTCCGGATACATGGGCTCGGAAAGGGTCAGCGTCATTGCGGGTTTTTTCGCAAAATAAAACAGGCCGCTGCGTTTGCGGTAGGTCACGGTCATCACTACCGCGGGCGCATTGTCTCTGACGGGATATCGCAGCGATGTATCCGGAAAATCCCTTATTCCCGTATAAAAAGGCCAGATATGCGCCTCCGGATATATAACGATGCAGTCTCCTCCGGCGCGTCTGTATCTCACCGCTTCCGTAAAGTTCTTCATCCCGTGTATGCCTGACGGAATCGGCAGGGCTCCGAGCATCATAACTATATGCCTCAGTCCCGGGATCGATACGGCGTCCGGATTTGCTATGACATATCCCCGCCTTGGCAGCACGGCTATGTCCGCCGCAAAAACGTCGAGCTCCCTCGTATGATTTGAGTAGAGATAGAAGCCGCCCTTTACAGACCGCAGCGCTCTCCGGTTTCTGACGCGTATTCCGAGATAGAGCTTTGATACTGCCCAGACCAGCGGCACCGCGATTATGTAGTACAGCACAAATGACGCCGCCCGCCAGGCAGGGTTCTTTCTGACATATACAAAGTCATCCGGGACACTGCATGTATTTATATTGTTTCCCGCGAAATCATCGTTGCGCGGGTCCGAATAATATATTACCTTTTTTTCTCTCATTTATCCACCGTATTTTCAGCTGCCGCGCCGGGCTGTCTTTCCGCCCGGAGCAGCGCCGGAGCTCTTCTTTTTTTCGACTGTTTCAAGCAGCATTTCCTCCATGCGGTCCATACACGTGCGGTAATCAAACTGTGCGGAGTATCCCAGATAGCTGCGTGAGCACTCCTCCCTCTCGGCGGGATGACTCAGCCACCAGTCCAGCTTTTTGGCCAGATCGGCAGGGTCATTGCAGCGAAAGAGATTACGTTCGCTCATGGCAAAATATCTCGTGGCGCTGCGCGGAGAATCCGATATCAGCGGCACTTTTCCGCAGGCGATCGCTTCAAGACAGGATATTGCTTCGATTTCTATCTCTGCAGGATGTACATACATGTCGGCACTGTTTATGATCCCGACAAGCTCGTCCCTTCCGTAGAATTTCATGATCGGGGGCAGTATGCCGCGGCGCTCGGCCCTTGCGGCTATATTCTCCGCCTGCGGCCCGGTGCCGGCAAATACCAGCTGGAGCCTGTCGCGGTACTTTGAGAGCGCGGCTGCGTCGATCAGGACCTTGTGGGATTTTTCCTTGCTGTATCTGCCGGTAAAGAGCACCACATATTTACCCTCAAGCGCTTTGGGCCGCCTGACCTCCCTCGGCGCAAAATCGCTGCCGACGCCGTTTGAGATAACACGGTGCGGGGTCGGTCCCACTATTCCTTCAAATACGTCACAGATAAACTGGGTGGGGTAATGGATACAATCGCAGTACCGGTACAGATTATGATAAAAAATCATATATGCGGCCCTGTTCGCGAGGGCAAAATCCTTCATAAATATGTGATTTGTTACATTTTCCGCCTGGCAGTGAAAACCGGCTGTCAGCGGGATCCCGTATTTTCTGGCATACCTGGCTGCTGCGCATCCGACCGAAAACGGGATCATGACGTGGATGATGTCAACTCCGCAGAGCGCTCTGGCCAGCACGTCTTTATTAAGGGCGGCGATCGCAACTCCGTTTTTTGCGACGTATCCGTTAAACGGCCCGAGATTAAGTCTGGGCATGACGAAGTATCCCGGCTTTTCCTTTTTTTCCTCATCGGAACAGACGACCCGGACCTCATGGCCCTTTTGCTTCAGGGACCGGATAAGATTCATGGCCGCTATCGTGGTACCGTTGTTCTCACGTCCGAGCACGTCACATACAACCGCTATTTTCATACATTCCTCGCTTAAGTCTGTCTATTGAATATGACGTATGTTACCACAACCGTACTCCGATTTCCATAAACAAAAAATAGTCTGTGTATGGCTCAAAACCAAAAAGGAGGCCGGCGCAGCTGCGTCAGCCTCCTGTGATTGCGTATTGACGATCAGTCTCCCCATGGATTGACCAGGCAGACGACCGAACGGTAGTTCCATGACGAATACTTGGTATTCGGATTCGAGCTGGCGCTCGAGGCATGCACTACCTGTCCGTCTCCGACGTATATTGCAACGTGTCCGCTGTAGCAGACTATATCGCCGGGTCTGAGCTCTTCGGCGCTGATATGGTCGCCGGCGCTGCGCTGCGACGTTGAATCGCGCGGAAGCGAAATGCCGAATTTCCTGAATATCTGCTGGACGAAGCCCGAGCAGTCCGCTCCGTCTGTAAGACTGGTGCCGCCGTAGTGATAAGGAGTGACGCCGACCCAGCTCTCCGCGTAATCGCACAGCGCCCGTCTCGAATCGGAAACTGACCCGGCGCCCGAGCCTGCGGAGCCTGTAAAAGCGGTCGTGGATTTTGTGCTCTTTGTGGAGCTGGTGCTCTTTGTTTTCTCAGCCGATCTGCTGGCGGCCGCTCTTGACGCAGCCTTTGAAGCCTCTATACGGGCCTTCTCGGCTGCCTCCTCGGCAAGACGTCTCTGGCGCTCGATCTCCGCAAGTCTTGCAAGCTCAGCCTGCTCTTCCTCGATGGAGATAGCTTCCTTGTATTTGATGCTGATCCTGACGTAATCGCCGTAAACATAGCCTGTCAGGTCGTCATCGATCTGTATCTTGTAAAAATCATTCTTTGTCCCGATGACTCTGTATTTTTCGTCTGCGGAAAGAAGGCTCACGGTCTCCGCCTCCAGAGACGGCTCACTGCGCATGCGCAGAGTCTCGGTATCGACCGTGGCGTACATCGTGCTTACCGAGGGGGCGTAGTCCTCGGCCTCTGATCCCGTCAGGAAATACTCGGCCTTGATATAGCCGCTGCAGGATCCCGAATGGACCTTGTACCATGTACCCTCTTCGTTTGTCAGCGTTGCCTCGATATGCGCGGCGGAGTTATTGTAGATCTTGCCCTCTACCTCGGCATTCTTGCTCGGCTCCTTGCGGATATTTACGTAATTGTCGCACTGGGTTATGGCGATGTCCTTGTACAGGCCCGAATGCCCGGCAAGTCTTGACTCGAGCGCAAGAATAGCGGGATGCTCGTCTGCGCTTTCCGTACGGTTCATATCAAAGGCTATCCCGGCCATAATAAACGACATTCCGGGTACACCCTCCGTCGGAACTGAGGCGTTGCTGTCAATAGCATTCTCTATACCGCCTATTCCGCCGGTGATCAGATTAACCGGTGCGGCTGAGGATGTCTCTCCTGCGGCGGGCTGAGGGCTTCCTACTCCTATGCTGATGGTGGAGGCAGAAGCCGCGCTCTGACCTGCCAGCATCGAGGCGGCAAGGGCTAAGCAAACGGTCATATGATATATTTTCTTCAATGTCTTCTCTCCTCTCCGGTATCAGTCGCCTATGACATTGCGGATGCACTTTACCGCACGATAGTTCCACGATGATATCTTGGTGTTCGGGTCAGACGACGGCGATGAGCAGTGCACTACCTGTCCGTCTCCGATATACAGCGCCACGTGGTTGATCTCTCCGTCCTTTGAGTAAAAGACGAGGTCGCCGGGACGCATGTCCTCCGAGCTTATCGCCTCTCCCGTCGCGCCCTGATTGTATGAAACTCTCGGGAGCCTTATACCGAATTTGCGGAAGATGATCTGCATGAAGCCCGAGCAGTCGGTGCCTGTCTCGAGGCTGTTGCCTCCAAGCACATATTTGAGATTTCCGACGTACTGAAGCGCTTCTGCCACTATAGCATCTCTGAGCGCCGATGATCCGTTGTCTCCGGGTTCCGAGGTGGTCTTTTGCTCGGTCCTTTCGGTGGTCTTCTCTGTCGTCCTCTCGGTCGTCTTTTCCGTAGTTTTCTCGGTAGTTTTCTCCGTAGTCTTTTCAGTCGTCTTCTTTTCGGTGGTCCTGGTCCTCTCCGCGGCCTTCTGCTCCTGTTCTCTGCGCAGCTTCTCCGCGGCTTCCTTCGCGGCCTTTGCAAGCCTCTCCTGCTCCGCTATCCTGGCCTGCTCTTCCTCTATCGAGATGGCCTCCTCATAGGTAACGGTGATGTCCACATAGTCGTTCTGAACATAGCCCTCAAGGTCGGTATCCACCAATATCTTGCAGAATTCCTCGCCCTGCTCCTCCACTACGTACGAGGCGCCTCCGGCGAGCACAGTGATGGTCGGACTGCCGAGATCCGGCGACTGGCGCAGGCGCAGGCTCTCGGGCTTTACGGTCGCCGTCACAAGGCCGACCTCAGTGGCGAGCTTTTCCGCTTCCTCTCCGGTCACAAAATACTCGGCCTTTATATAGCCTTCGACCGATCCGGAGCGGATCTTGTACCAAAGCCCGGTGGCCGCCTCGACGGTCTGGAGGATGGTGGCTGCGGCATTGTTGTATATCTTGCCGAGCACCTCCGCGTTTTCGCTCGCATCGCTCCTGATATTCACAAAGCTGGTCACATGCGAGATGGCGAGCTTGTTATAGATAGAGTTTTCCTTTGCCTCCAGACGGCTGAGCATGGCCTTGATGACGGGCGGATCATCCTCGCTGATGATCTCGGGCGTCTCATAGGGCTGTTCACCGGCCAGATCAAGGGCAAGATTCGCTATAAAGGTCGCGGCGGCAAGCGGCGTATCCTGGGACGTGACCTCCACCTCCCGTGAGGGCTCCGTCATGGCTCCGGCGATACCCACGCCACCGGCGATCTCATCGGCAGCGGCCGGCGCGGGCAAAATCCCGCCTGCCATGCAGACGCACAGCGCGGCGCAAAGGAGCATATTCAGTTTCTTTCTCAGATTGCCTCTCATCAAAACCTCTATGGCGTGTCAAATATTACGCAAATGTTACAAAATATTATATAGTTATGGTACTGTATTGTCAAGACCTGAGCCCGTTCCGGTTTTGCCGCGGGAGCGGAGTTATTTCCCCGAGCGCAGGTATACGCCGGCAGCATTTGCCGCCAGAGCGCCGTCAGCGCAGGCTGTTATGACCTGGCGCAGCGGAGTCTTTCTGACATCGCCTGCCGCAAAGATCCCGGGGATGCTCGTGCGGCACTCAGCATCGGTCAGAATAAAGCCGTCCTCGTCGGGAACCGTGCCGATAAAGCTTTCGGAATTAGGTATGATGCCGACTGCGACAAAGACAGCCGATACAGGTACAAAGCTCTCCTCTCCGGTGACTGTATTGCGCAGCTTCATGCCTTCCGTCCGTTCGCTTCCCTCGATACTGCTCACGACACTGTTCCAGAGGATCTCTGCATTTTCCTTTGCCATAAGCTGCTCCTGAGAGATCTTCTCCCCGCGAAGAGCATCGCGTCTGTGCACCAGGTAGACCTTCCGGCACATCCTGGTGAGATAGAGAGCATCCTCGAGCGCCACGTTTCCTCCGCCTATCACGGCGACGTCCTTGTCTTTGAAAAACGCGCCGTCGCAGGTCGCGCAGTAGCTCACGCCCTTACCGGCAAATTCCGCCTCTCCGGGGGCTCCGAGTCTGCGGTGCCTCGCGCCGGTGGCGATGATAACGGCCCCGGCCTCGTATGTGTTTTTCTCGCAGCAGACAAGCTTTACGTCTTCTTCGACGCCGATGGCAGTGACGTGATCGGTGACAAATTCCACTCCCATCGACTGGGCGTGTTCTCTGAACTTCATCGCCAGATCAAAGCCGGATATCCCGGCAAGACCCGGATAGTTGTCCACGGACTCTGTGTTGATGATCTGGCTTCCGCCAAATGCCTCCCTCTCTATGACCAGCGTACTTATCCTTGCTCTCGATGCGTAAATGGCCGCGGTAAGCCCCGCGGGGCCCGCGCCGATAATGATAAGCTCGTACTTCATCTGATCCTCCCAAGTATCGTCTTGTAGCCGTCGGCTCCTCTTTTGAGGCAGCGGCTCACTCTGCCTATCGTGGCAGTGGACGCGCCGGTCTTTTCGGTGATCTCCAGAAAAGGTTTGCCCTCGTTGAGCATTCTCGCCACTTCCAGCCTCTGCGGGATGGAGACGAGCTCGTTGAGCGTGAGCAGGTCATCAAAAAAGGCGCGGCATTCTTCTTCCGTTTCAAGTGCGAGCACTGCTCTGTAAAAAAACGTCAATTCGTCGTTGGTCGCGGGGTTTTTCATATCACCACTCAGCCTCCATTATCACCGTCAGGATCACCGGATTGCGCTGGAACCTGCGCCACAGGTATTCCTCCAGATCGGTCTTTATAGTGTTTTTTATTTTCGTATAATCGCGGACGCGCCTGTTTTCACATTCCGTAAGGCTGTCCAGGACCACATTTCTTATCTCGCTGATTATATCTCCCGATCCTTTCACATAGACAAAGCCCCTTGTGATGATCTCGGGACCGGCCAGCACGATACCCGAGCCGGAATCCACGGTCAGAGCCACGAGGATCATTCCTCCCGCTGCAAGCGACTGCCGGTCTCTGATGACGGCGTTGCCTACGTCGCCTACGCCGAGGCCGTCTACAAACAGCTCGCCGCAGGGCGCTTTTCCGGCCAGCCCGGCTCCCGATTCCGACAGCTCCAGGATATCTCCCGCCTTAAGCAGAAAAATATTCTTTTCCGGGATGCCCACGGAAGCTGCCAGCTGAGCGTTTGCGCTCCTGTGGCGGAACTCACCGTGCATCGGCACCGCGTATTTGGGTCTGAGCAGGGTATAGATCAATTCGATCTCCTGCTGACAGGCGTGTCCGGATACATGAGTATCCTGATGAATCAGCTTTGCGCCCTTTTCAGCCAGCTCGTTCATCACTCTGGCGACTGCCCTCTCGTTGCCCGGAATAGGGTTGGAGCTGAAGATGATCACATCGCCCGGCTTGATGCTGACTCTTTTATGGGTAGAATCCGCCATCCTCGAAAGCGCTGCCATAGCCTCGCCCTGACTGCCGGTGGTGATGATCACGAGCCTGTTGTCGGGATAATTGCCCATCTCGTCGATGCTGATCATCGTCCCCCTGGGTATCTTGATGCATCCCAGCTTTTCCGCTATCTCGATGGTCGTTACCATGCTCCTTCCCTGAAGGATGACCTTTCGGCCGTATTTTTTCGCGGTGTTTATAAGCTGCTGCACCCTGTCCACATTTGATGAAAAGGTGCCGACGAGGATCCTGCTCCTGCTGTTTTCAGCAAAGATCGTATCAAAGGTGGTCGCGACCATAGTCTCGGACGGGGTAAAGCCCGGCCGCATGGCGTTGGTACTGTCGGAAAGCAGGGCGAGCACGCCCTCCCGGCCTATCGCCGCTATCCTCTGCAGATCTATGGTATCGCCGACAAGCGGCGTATAGTCCACCTTGAAATCCCCTGTATGGAAGATAACGCCTGCGGGAGTGTGGATGGCGAGAGCCGACGATCCCGGGATGCTGTGGTTGATCTTGATAAAATCCACCGTGATCGCGCCGGCCTTGGCGCTCGAGCCCTGTCTCACGACCCTGCAGTCGCATATGCCGGCTATCCCGGCCTCCTCAAGCTTGTGGGTGATGAGGCCTATGGTCAGCTTTGTGCCGTATACCGGCACGTTTATCTGCTGGAGCACGTATGGGAGCGCTCCGATATGATCCTCATGACCGTGCGTAATGAAAAAGGCTCTGACTTTGTCGCTGTTTTCCGTCAGATACGTAACGTCCGGGATGATCTTGTCGATACCGGGCATGGTCTCATCGGGAAAAGCCAGACCGCAGTCCACAACTATTATGTCGTCGCCGCAGCGGATAGCGGTGATATTCATGCCTATTTTATTCAGTCCGCCAAGCGGGATTATCTGTACCTTATCGGCAACAGCCCTCGCGGTTCCGGGCTTTTTGGCCTTTCCCCTCGAAGTCTTTGCCTTTGCGGATCTGGACTTTCCGGCCTGATCCTTTACTGTATCCTTTACTGTTTTATCTTTTACTGCTTTCTCTTTCGTCTTTTTTTCTTTTACAGTTTTATTCTTTGTATTATTTTCCTTCATATAATTCCTCAAATATCAGCTGCCGCCTTGCGCAGCCCCATGCACAGCCAGAAGACTACCGCAAAAAAGCTGAGGCTGTGGAGGAGGTAGTCCTCGGCTATCCCCTCAAGCAGCAGAAAACATATCATAATACCGGCCAGATGCCAGCTCCCGTCATACCCCCCGCGCATGGCGGTATCCGCGGCGGCAAGTCTGCGCCTCTTAAGCCCGATTACAAGATTGCGGACCGTAAATGCGGTCAGCACGGCTGTGCCGGCCAGTCCCGATCCGACGGGGACGCCTACGTAAAGGCTGTGGATGCCGCCGCCGCTCCAGTCAAACTCGATCGGCACCTGCGCAGTAGCTGCAAAATTCTGGACAGTGACCCCGAGCAGCGGATGGCTTGCGAAGCTTTTCAGGCCCTCTGCCCATATGGATGCGCGCCCCGTAAGCAGCCGATCTCCCTCGGAAATGAGCTTTTGCACGGACTCGGAAAGCTTTCCTCCCACTGCCTTATAGACGATATAGGCTATGAAAAGGCCGGCTGCAAAACAGCTGAGCGAGATCGCGGCTTTGCGCACGCTGCTTTTTTTCTCCGGACTCAGCCTGGTCCAGACGGCGTACCTGCCGAGCGTATAGACCGCGGTGATCCCGAGCGCAAGCATAGACGTCCGCGAGCGCGACAGCAGCAGCGCCACGGTAGAAAGTGCGATAGCTGCGGCGCAGACTATCATCCAGAGGCCTCTCGCGCCAAAGACGAGCATTCCCGCCGCGAGGATGATCGTCAATGCGGAAACCGCTCCGATGACGTTCATATGGACCAGTCCCGTCAGCCTTCCGTCAAGACTCCCTAAATATCCTACGGTACCGTCCGCCGTAACGTACGTCGAGGGCGTCAGTATCATATACGCCGCAAGGCACGCAGTCACCAGCGCGAGCATCATAACGAGCGCAGCTCTGGCAAGAAAGATCCTCTCGCGCCTCTCCAGCTCCGGGTCCGTGCCCTTTTGTCCGTTGTACAGCACTATAAAGAGCATGGCCATATAGAGCATGTCGCGGATCGCACGTGAGCTCTGCTCGCCTCCGTTTACCAGAGCCGTGACGCAGTACAGCGCGGCAAAGGCAAGCAGCAGCCACAGACCGGCGTTTTTCAGCGGCATCCGCCTGCGGATCAGATCATAGCATGCTGCCGCAAAGCCGATAAAAAGGACCACCTTCATGACCGGCGATATAAGCTGGTGCACCCATGCTATGCTGCCAAAAAGCGTAAGCAGCATCAGCAGGCACTTGAGCAGAGTATGTTTTTCGAGCATTTCTCTGAAGGTCATTGCGTTCACTTTCCCAAAAGCTTGAGCGTCAGGTATTTGCGGCTGCAGATCAGCCTGGCCAGCATCACCTTTTTCTCAGGTTCAGCCTGTACGAGCGTATTTTCCTGCCACGACGGGTAGTACTGCTCCATATATTCGGCGCATCTCTTCATCAGGGCGCGTCTGCGGCAGGCAAGATAGCGTTTGCCTCCGGTCACCAGCAGATGCTCCCATACCAGATATTCAGTCTCGCGTGGAAAACGGAAGCTCAGCGCCTTGCGCAGTCGGTCGCACGCGGGAAAAATATCGTCAAAATGCGGATCATAGCCTCTGTGTCTCATGATCGAAGCGCCGCTCTGATCATAACAGATCACAGGCTGCGCTATATAGCGGGCTTTTCCGCAGGCCACCGCAAGGAGCGGGATCGTGGCAAGATCCTCATACCAGGCACCCCTCGGAAAGGCTTCCTTAGCTCCGAAGACCTGCCTGAAGAGCTCTCTGCGCATCAGTCTGTTCCACGGGCACGGATTTGTAAGCAAAAGCTCCTGCGCTGAAATATCACCTTCATGCAGCTTTACTCCATCGTGGAAAGGAGGAAAAACGCTCTCGCTGCCGTCAGGCAGAAGTGTCCGGGCGTCGTAGACTATCTGATCGTAATCTCCTTCGCATGCAGCGGCGATCAGGCGAGGCAGAGCGCCGTCCAGCATATAGTCATCGCTGTCGAGATAAGTCACGTACTCGCCCTCTGCCGCGGCAAGACCGGCATTGCGCGCCGCAGCCACGCCGCCGTTTGCCTGCCTCAGGATCCTGAGCCTGCTCAGATAAGCGCCCTCATAGCTGCGGACTATATGCGGCGTTCCGTCGGTCGAGCCGTCGTCCACGACGATCAGCTCATAGTCGCCGCAATCCTGGTTAAGCACGCTTTCCATACAGCGGGCGATGGTCTTTTCGCGGTTATAGACTGTTATGATGATACTTATCTTCATTCTGATCGATCCAGGGGCAGCGCGTCTATTTCATCCTGTCAAAAAGCACCGGCATGTGCTTTTTGAGGCTGTGCGTCAGCCGTCCAAGCCTAAGGCAGCCGGAGGCGCTGCGGCGCTTCATGCACGAGGCGAGCCTTTTCATCACTATATTGTCGGGTTTCATATAGGGTACCATCTCGCGGTACAGCCTTGAGGAAAAGACCCTCTGTATGAAAAGGAGTCTGGCCTTCGGCCCGTAGGCCATGGCAGGTCTGTACAGTCTTTCCAGCGTGGAAAGAATATATCTCAGGTAGAGGTTCGCAAGGCGCGTATGCACATCGTCCGTATAGAGAGACCAGAATTTGTGCTGCTGCATGAGGCCGGCGATACGCTTCATGGCGAGCGGGTAATAGTCCACCAGCTCCCTGTGCGTCAAAGTCACCCTGCCTCTGCGG
The DNA here is from genome assembly GCA_946623295.1 of uncultured Lachnospiraceae bacterium. Classification (GTDB taxonomy): domain Bacteria; phylum Bacillota; class Clostridia; order Lachnospirales; family Lachnospiraceae; genus UBA3774. The sequence goes on from CAMOQY010000003.1 coordinate 24,303, forward strand.
TAATGCGTGCCTATAACATCGAGGAATTTAGCCGTCCGCACTTCGTTGAAAAACGCGATATTGAACATCTCGTCCTCGTTGAAGGGCTGATCGGGTATTTTGAGCTTTTTGATCTCTTCCGCTCTGTAGGCCTTGTTCCAGAGATAGCCGTAGAGCGATTTTTCCTCCATGTCCATGACCGCGAGGCGCAGCAGCCGCTGATCCGTATAGCTGCGGCCGTCCATCGTGACGTCGCGGAAGCCTTTTATCTCACCGTTCTCATCGAGGTACTCCTCGCGGTTCCCCCAGATGATCACGTCGGGGCGGCTTACGGCCGCCTCATGAACCTTTTTCAGGAGCCCCTCACTGTATATATCGTCCGAATCCAGGAACATGATATACTCTCCGCGGGCCTCGGATATACCCTTGTTGCGGGCCTCAGCGGGACCGTTGTTGTCGGCGAGAGCTATGACCCTGACTCTGGAGTCGGCGTCTCCCAGACTGTGTGCCAGCACAAAGCTCCAGTCTCTGGAGCCGTCGTCCACGATCAGCACCTCGAGATCGGTAAAGCTCTGCTCTGTCACGGAGCCGACTGCCTCAGCCAGCGTTTTTTCCGCGTTGTAGCAGGGTATGATGACTGTGAAAAAAGGCGTTTTCTCCAATGCTATCTCTCCGCTTTAAGTCTGGCAAAAAGCTTCGTATTCCTCGTCTTTACAAAACTGATGCAGCGTCCCTCGGCAAGCGTGAGAGAAGCACTGCGCATCCGCACCGGAATGAGCATCAGCTTCATCATGAAGCTGCGCGGTCTGGCGTATCTCAGCGCCCACCCGACGTATTCATGGGCGAGCATTTTCTTTGTCTCCGCGCGCTTTTCCCGTCTGCTGAGCGTGCATCTGGGATTCGTCAGGTTTTCGATGCAGCCGATAAATCTCTCTATGTACCTTCTGGCGACAAACTCTCTGCTCCCGGGGCTGTCGACTCCCCAGTAGCTGTAGAGGTCGAGCATCCAGCCGTGCTCCTCCTGGCGTTTTTCGTACATCTGGGGCCTGTAGGCAGCGGTCTCGGACTCAGCTCTTTTCCTGATAAAGTGATAATACCGCCCGGACGTGACGACGACCCTCTCCACATCGCGTATCCCCGAGAGAACAAAGGGAAAATCGTCCCAGAAGGTCGACGGAAATCTCATGTGTTTTTCCTCGGCATAGCTTCTGAGCCAGAGCTTGTTCCAGGGAGTGTAGAGCAGATTCCTGTCAAAGAGCTCATGCGCGTGCTCGCGGAACTGCCCGCGCCCGTAGACGGCATCCTCTGCAAAAAGCGTGTCTCTGCGGTACTTTTCGCCGTCGTAATACGTATCGATATAGTAACCTGCCACGACGAGCTGCGCGCCGTTTTTGTCTGCAAGCGCGACCATATCGGAGAGCATTCCCGGCTCGGCGTAGTCGTCAGAGTCCATGAAGTAAAGATACCTGCCCCGGGCCCTGTCCATGCAGAAATTCCTGGCAGCCGGAGCGCCGGCATTTGCCTGGTGAAAGACCTGTATCCTGGAGTCGCGAGCTGCATACTCGTCGCAGATATCTCCGCTCCGGTCCGGACTTCCGTCGTCCACTATCAGCAGTTCAAAATCGCCGAGGGTCTGTGAAAGCACGCTTTCTATCGCTCTGCCCACATATTCCTCTACCCGGTATACGGGCATGATCACCGTTACGGCGGGCTCGCGTCCGTTTTCCATTGTCTGTGTGTCAGCGCTGCTCATCGGTCCCGCCATTCTTAAGATGCTCATCTACCATCTGCACGATATGCTCCTGCCTCTCCGAAGCTTCATCGTCATAAGCCTCGGTGCTCTTGTCGGGACGAAGCAGCACGAACAGCGTCTGCAGGATTATCTTAAAATCATTCCAGAGGCTGAAGGTCTGGATATAGGTGAGGTCCAGCAGCAGCTTGTCCTTGGGTGAAGTGTTGTATTTGCCGTGGATCTGCGCGTAGCCCGTGATCCCGGCTTTCATGCGGTAGCGGTACATATACTCGGGCATCTCCTGCACGTTCATGTACACGCGGTCCGCCATCTCCGCTCTCGGGCCGACTACGCTCATCTCGCCCTTTATCACGTTTACGAACTGAGGTATCTCGTCTATGCGGAATTTTCTGATAAAGCGTCCGATCTTTGTGATACGCTTGTCATCGTCGGTCACCATGGCTTTTCCGGAGTCCTCGCGCATCGTGCGCAGCTTGTAAAGCTTGAAGAAGCGTCCGCTTATGGTAACTCTGTTCTGCGAAAAGATCACATGTCCGCCGTCCTCAGCCTTGATCAGGACCGCGCATATAAGCAGCAGCGGGCTCGTAATGACAAGCCCCGCGGCGCTGATGACGATATCCGCAAGCCTCTTTACGATACGCTGATGCATATTCTTTTCCTTTACAAAGGATCGGATGATCGTCTCATCGCCCAGCAGCATCAGCTCCGAGGTCTGAGTGACAAGGTCAGGGACCTCAGGCGTGCGGTATACGTTTTTGCGCTTTGAATAGCAGTATTCCAGAAGCTTTCCGGAGAGGTCATAGGGCAGACCGTCCAGAAAAACGCTGTCGTGGAGAATTATCTCCTCATACAGGCCGGGCTCATCGCTGCGGATGATCTTCGTGATCCTGTACTGCTTTTTGTATTTCT
>CAMOQY010000004.1 GCA_946623295.1 uncultured Lachnospiraceae bacterium
CGCGCCCCAGCATTTTCCGCCGTCGATCAGGGCTGAGTGGAAATCGGTCCAAAGCTGTCTTTTTATCAGGCCGAGCGCCTCGTACCGTCGTACCTCCATGACGAGAGCGGAGACAAGCTGCTTGCCGGTGGAGGCTCCGCAGTAGCAGGTGCGCCTGAACGACTGACCGCCAAAGGCGCGCTGCGCGGGGTGGCCGTTTTTGCCGGGGGTAAAGACCGTCCCCAGGCTTCCGAGCCAGCCGACGATCTCCGGAGCTGCCTCGCACAGGCCTTTCACAGCTTCCTTTCCGGCGATATAGTGTCCGCCGCGGAGCGTGTCTTCGATATGTGCCTGTATGCTGTCGCCTTCGCCGAGCGAGTCAAGCGCGGCGTTTATACCGCCCGCAGCCATGACGGACTGAGCGCGTTCGGACGGGAAGGGCGAAACGAGCGTGACTGAAAGACCCGCACCCGCGCAGGTCACCGCACAGCTCATTCCGGACAGGCCGGATCCTATTATAAGTACTTTCTTCATGTTTTATGTCCCGTGTTTTTTATTGGCAGGGTGTGGCTTTTTGCAGGGTCTCCCTCTATTGCAGCAATTATCCAAAGAGCCGGAGCTGCGTGCTTATAATGACGAAGGTTGAATACCCCAGCACGAGGCCGAGGATCACTCCGGTCGCTATATCGACGCGACGGCGGGCTTCCATCGAGCTTATCAGTCCGAGGGTGAGCAGCGACGGGCTGAGGGAAAGCGTGATGTGCAGCCAAAGCGCCAGATTAAATAGGATTTCGACTGCGCAGAGCGCCCATATCCAACCGGTCCCGGCAAGACTCACGGAGAGGCTGAAGGTAATGATGTGCGGCCAGAGCAGTATCAGCAGGGTAAAGGCCGAAACGCGCTGAAGGATGACGCGGAGATTGATCCGCGGATAGGGCACCGAGAGTCGCTTGTTTACGAAAAAGAGTTTGTACAGACCGTAGCAGGCGTGGAATATGAGGAAAAATGCGGCGGCTCGGCCGGGTATCCTTGCCAGACGCGGCGGCTCGATCAGTATCGCATAATAATACGTGGTGATGCCGGCGTGTACGAGCAGGCAAAGCGCTGTCAGCATTCCGAAAATAGCGTTTAGTTTTTTTAGCTTCATGACAGTTTTTTCCGATCAATGGATTTCCGGTTTTACCACGCAGGCCGTCTGCAGTCGGGCTTGCGGCAAGCTCTGCTTCGATATTATAACCGCAGGGATTTTTTCGCGCAAGATGCAGTGCGGCGCGGCACGAACTTCTCGACCTTCAAACAGCAGAGTTTTGCGAGCTTTCTGCTATTCAGACTGCGGCGCAGCACGAACTTCTCGACCTTCAAACAGCAGCTTTTTGCTAGTTTTCTGCCATTCAGACCGCGGCGCGAATTTTTTGACCTTCAAGCAGCGGCGCAGCGCGATCTTCTTATTGCGGCATGTCGCGGCAGAAAGTATAATACTTTCATATTTTTGAGTACGAGGAAATAGATATGGGTTTTTGGGGACTGGTAATGGGCGCTCTCGCGCTGGTCGTTGGCGCCGGGCTGATCTTTCTGGCGACAAGGTTTATGAAGTTCGGCTTCGTGGACAGGCTGTGCCGCGGGAGAAAGCTTTTTAAATTCCTGGCAGGGCTGGGAATGGTTGCCGCAGTAACCGCAGTCTCATATTTTACGATGGGCTACATGAATGCCGCCATAGTGGTGGTGCATCTGGTACTGTTTTTTGTACTTTGTGAGCTTGGCTTTTTTATCGCGCGAAAGATCCGCCGCAGGGCGTTTTCACACTATTGGGCCGGGACGCTGGCTGTAGTGCTGACCGTTTTGTACCTCGGGATCGGGGCGTATCTGGCGCACAGCATGGTTGAAACGCGGTATTCTCTGACTACCGATAAACTGAGCGCTCCTCTGCGTATCGCCATGATCGCGGATTCACACACCGGCGCGATATTTGACGGAGAGGGCTTTGCGAGCCGCATGGAGGTACTGCAGCAGTCGGAGCCGGACCTTGTCATAGTGGCGGGCGATTTCGTGGACGATGACACCACGCGGGAGGATATGCTTCGCTGCTGCGAGGCGCTTGGCAGCCTTCAGACGAAATACGGTGTTTTCTATTCTTACGGCAACCACGACCGCGGGTATTTTAATTACCGCAACTTCAGCGGTGATGAGCTGATACAGAATCTTGCTGCAAACGGCGTTCACGTGCTCAGCGACGAGGTCGAGCTCGTGGACGGGAGCTTTTATATCATAGGGCGCAGGGACAAGTCCATGGCTCCGCGCGCATCGATGACAGAGCTCACGGAGGGACTCGACGCGTCCAAATATATGATCGTGCTCGATCACCAGCCGGCCGATTACGCCGCGCAGACCGCAGCCGGCGTGGATCTCGTACTTTCCGGACACACACACGGCGGCCAGCTCCTCATCCTGAACTGGATCATGGAGCTCATGGGGCAGAACGACATGCTTTACGGGCTGCGGCATACCGGCAATACCGATTTTATCGTAACGTCAGGGATCGCAGACTGGAATATCAAATTCAAGACCTGCTGCAGATCAGAATATGTGGTCGTGGATGTAGAAAACAGATGAATTCCCGGGATTGTCCGGCGTTGATTTAGAGATCACTATCATTAAGGTGCAGAAAACAGATAGAATCCCGGTTCTCTCCGGGTAAGCAGCTTTTTGATACTGCCGCATTTATTGCCTCGCGCAAGTCTGCGCGGGGTTTTTCATTTAAAAGTTGTCCCGCCGGGGACGCCGGCTGGCAGATCATTGATTATGCCAGCGGTAGCGGCATGAGTTCGGGTCTTTTTCCGAAAAATGGCAAAAAGACCCTAATTTTGAGCCGGTCGAGTGGAGATAAGTGCCGGAAAGTTCAGGTCTTTTTCCGAAAAATGACAAAAAGACCCGAGTTTTAAGCCGGTCGAGCAGAGATAAGAATCGGAAAGTTCGGGTCTTTTTCCGAAAAATGGCAAAAAGACCCTAATTTTGAGCTTGTTGAGCAGAGGAGAGGACCGTAAAATTCGGGTCTTTTTTCGAAAAATGACAAAAAGACCCGAACACACGGAAATGATCAGCATAAAAAAAGAGAAGAATTCTCTCACCTGCAGTTTCATGAGAGAATACTTTTTATCGAATGAGTACTTTGTATAGGCAGCGAGGACATATTCCTCGCTGGTATTTTTATTACCTGAGGGGTTTTGGTGCAGTTTTGATCTTTGTCATGTCTCGCAGTAGTCCGCTCGACCGAAAATTGGTGCATTTTTATGTCTTCTGTAATTTTTCAGTAATATCAGAACAGTGTGGTTGGTGCAATATTTTACTTTCTTCATTTTTGCAATAATTTCGAAGCAGGATAATTGGTGCAATATTACATTTTCTTCATTTTTGCAGTAATTTCAAAGCAGGGAAATTGGTGCATTTTTTCGTTTTGAACTGTTTTGCAGTAATCCACTCGACCGAAAAATGGTGCAATCTTGCTCCTTCTATATTTTTGCAGTAATCCGCCTGCCCAGTAATTGATGCAATTTCAAACTTTCCAAATAATTGCAGTAACGACAGCGCAAAACCTGGTGCGATCTCGCATTGATTTCATTTTTGCAGTAACCGCCCCAATAGCGAACCGCAAAACACGGGCGGCGGCGCACTTTCCACGCTTTTCCCTGTTTAGTCTATTCTCTCATCAATATCAGTAAAACGTTTCACCATTAAATTAGGAAAAATAATTGACATAATAATAATCCAATGTTATATTTTTGGCGTATAACAATAATATTTGTGCATACGACACAAAAGGAGAACGGGATATGAAGAAAGTATGGCATTATCTTGAAGAGAATCTCGAAGAGATCCTTCTCGTGATCCTGCTTGCGGCCATGTCCATCATCATGATGATTCAGGTTATCCTTCGTCTGATGAGTGCCGGACTGACCTGGGCAGAGGAATTCTGTCGCTACTGCTTCGTGTACAGCGGTCTTCTGAGTGCGGGCTACTGTATCCGCAAGGGTGTCGGCATCAGGGTCGACGTTATCTTTAACTTCTTCCCCAAGCCTGTCCAGATAATCATCGATTACCTTGGCAAGCTCCTGACGACCGTCCTCTACGGCTATCTGGCATACAGCTCCATCTCTCTGATCCAGTCCACGACCAGCATCAGTACAGCGATGCAGCTTCCCATGCAGGTCGTATACGCGGCGCTGCCGATAGGCTTTGGTCTGGGCTGCATCCGCGGAGTACAGGATCTGGTAAAGTTCACCATCAAGACCTTTGGAAAAAAACAGCCCGAGGAGGCTGCAGTAACAGGAGAGGAGGCTGAGGCATAATGTTAGGAGTAGTATTCGGCGGCTTTGTCGTCATGTTGTTCCTGGGTATTCCGATCGCCGTAGCCATGATGGGCACCACAATGGTCCCCACTCTCGTTGATCCCACCTTCCCCGGAAATGTAAACTTCCTGCTTCGTGCTATAGTATCGGGTCTGGATACCATCAGTATCCTTGCCATCCCGCTGTTCATGCTCTCCGGCGCCATAATGGCCCGCGGCGGAATCTCGCGCAAGCTCTTTGACGTATTTGCCGTATTCATCGGCAAACTCAAGGCCGGTATGCCCTGCGCAGTCGTAGTTACCTGTCTCTTCTACGGCGCGATCTCGGGCTCGGGCCCCGCTACCGTGGCAGCCGTCGGCGCCATGTGCATCCCCGTGCTTACCGAGCTTGGATATTCAAAAATGTTTGCGGCCGCCATCGTGGCTACTGCCGGCGGTCTCGGAGTTATCATTCCGCCTTCGATCCCCTTTATCATGTACGGTGTTACGACCGGTGAGTCGATCGGCGCAATGTTCACCGGCGGCGTTCTTCCCGGCGTGGTCATCGCTCTGTGCCTGATGGTATACTGCATCTTCTACTGCGTAAAGCACGGCGAGGACAAAGAGAAGATCAATTCGGCTGTAGATGCGCTTCACAAGCGCGGTGTCTTCAAGGTCATCCTGGACGGCTTCTGGGCTCTGCTGACTCCCGTCATCATCCTTGGCGGTATCTACTCCGGTTTCTTCACACCTACCGAAGCTGCCTGCGTATCCGTTTTCTATGCGATCATCATCAGCTGCTTCGTATACAAGTCCATGAAGCTTCGGGAGATCCTCGATCACCTGAAGGCCGCTGTAAAGAGCTATGCTCCCATCTGCCTTCTGATCGCTTTCGCCATCGCTTTCGGACGTGTGCTGACTCTGCTGAATGCTCCGGCGATCATTTCCGATCTGCTGACCACGACCTTCAGCAACAAGTACACCTTCCTGCTGGCGCTTAATATCGTAATGCTTATCATGGGTATGTTCATGGATACGGCCTCGGCCATCGCCATCCTCGGCCCGATCCTTCTGGCCACCGCCAAGGGCTTCGGCATGAGCGGAATCCACTTCGGCATCATCCTGGTCACGAACCTCGCAGTAGGTCTCGTCAGCCCGCCTGTCGGAATCAACCTTTTCGTCGCGGCTCCGCTGGTCCAGACGACTCCCGCCAAGCTTGGCAAGCAGGTCATCATGCCCTGTCTGTTCTTCCTGGTCGCGCTGTTCCTGATCACGTACATTCCCTGGTTCTCCACGGTCCTGCTGTAAGGGATCTGCCGGGAAAGCAGGCGCGCTGCCGCTGAAAATGCCTGCGGGCGCCTGCCTGGAAAAAACGTCAATAACGGCCTGTGCCGTTAGAATATCAAATCAATTCTTTTAAAGAATGAGGAGGAAAAAATGAAGAAGATTTTAGCTATCGCTCTGTCTCTGGTCATGGTCCTCGGCCTTGTCGCCTGCGGCGGCACCGACGAAGGCACCAAGGCTGCTGAAGACACCAAAGCTGCGGCTGAGAGCCAGTCTGCAGACGCTCAGGGCTCTGAGGCTGCTGACAACACTGATGGCGCTCCCGCCATCACCAGCACCGACAAGGTCACCATGATCTGGTCGCACAACGCTGCCGAGACCACTGCAGGACATCAGGCTGCTCTGAAGTTCAAAGAGGCTATGGAGAAGTACTCCAACGGCAACATCACCGTTACCATCTATCCTAACGGCCAGATGGGTACCGTTCCGGAGAACGATCAGGCTCTCCGCGAGGGAACCATCCAGATCAGCTCCGGTACCACCGGCGGACTGGTTGATCCCAGCCTTTCCTACTTTGACTGCCCCAACCTCGTTGACAGCAACGAGCAGGCCAAGGCCATGATGGAGCATGACACCGATCTCTACAAGTACACCCAGGAGAAGTACGAGGCTCTCGGCCTTCGCATGCTCTCCATCGTTCCCGGCGGATTCCGCGAGACCAGCTCCAACAAGGAGATCCGTTCCTTTGAGGACCTTAAGGGCCTGAAGATCCGTACCCTTGAGAACCCCATCGCTCTCGAGTACTGGAAAGATTGGGGCTGCACCCCTACTCCCGTTGCCTTCCAGGATCTCTACCTTGCTCTTCAGCAGGGCATGGTCGAGGCTCAGGAGAACGCCTATGACACCATCGTTGCTTCCGCTCTGTACGAGCAGCAGAAGTACATCGTAAACACCCACCACGTCATCATGTGGGCCGGCATGTACATGAACGACGCTTTCTATAAGAGCCTTCCTGCCGACTATCAGGAGCTTCTGAACTGGGTCGTGCTGAATGTCTACGAGCCGTTCCTGTATGAGCAGAGCATCAAGTCCAATGAGGCCGCTCTTCAGACCATGAAGGACGCCGGACTGGAAGTCATCGACTTCACCGCTGAGGATTACCAGAAGATGCGTGAGGCTGCCAAGCCCGCTTACGATCTGATCGCTCAGACCGTCGGCGAGGAGGCCATGAACCTCATCTACGCTGCTCAGGAAGCTGCCAACAAGTAATTATCGGATTATCCGAAAACGATCAGGGCTGTCGCTTTAATGCGGCAGCCCTTTTCATGCTCGATAAGGCCTGAGCAGGCGCGCGTGCCCGCACGCGAAGCTTGCGAGGGCCAACGTACATTGGGCAAGACCGCAAGATGTGCGCATCACGCAGATCGGATGGGCGGCATAGCCTGCCCATCCGATTACTGTTTTTTGTGAAAACTGCCAAAGCCCCGCAAGTAACAGTTTATTTCAGTTTTATCTCAACGTGATTCTGTTTTGACGCGGCGGCGTCATATGAGTAATCGAGACTTTCGGCCGCGCTGCCGATCAGCTTGAGCGAAAGGTCGTTGCCGCAATCGCGCGGGTCAAACCGCCTCCCGGCGTAATCCGCACAGATCCTGACAGCCTGCTCGTCGGGAGCGTACTCGGCGCTCACGACTATATCCGGCTCGTCGTATTCCCGGAAGAGGATCTGCTGAACGAGCTCTTCGAAAACGAGCCGTATGCGGTTTTTCTCCCTTGGAGAAATGTCGTTTTGCAGGCAGTAAAGATCGATCTGCGTTCCCGCGCCGATAAAGTCAAAATCCCTGCTGCCGATCACAAGCTCAAGCATCTTGAGCCTGCGGACAAAGCGCCTCGTAAGCTCCCTCCCGGGATGATCGAAGATCTGTCCGGGAGTACCGTCCTCGTATATCCCGCCCTGATCCATGTACAATACACGGGATGAGATTGCCCGCGCAAAATTCATCTCGTGCGTCACGATCATCATCGTTTTTCCGCTGTGCGAGAGGTCGCGTATGACGGCCTGCACCTCGCCCACCATCGTGGGATCCAGGGCGCTGGTCGGCTCGTCGAGCAGTATCACGTCCGGGTCCATTGCCAGCGTTCTCGCGATCGCGACACGCTGCTTCTGGCCGCCGGAGAGCTGATCCGGATACTGAAGCTCGCGTCCCGCAAGCCCGACACGGCGCAGCAGGGCTATTCCCGTATCATACGCCTCCTGCTTTGACTTTTTCAGGATATCCATCGGGGCGAGCATCAGATTCTCGATGACGGTCAGGTGCCCGAAAAGATTGAATGACTGAAATACCATCCCCATCCTGCGGCGCGCCTTGCTCAGATCGTACTTTGGCGCGGTGATGTCCTCGCCGTCGAGCAGGATCTGTCCCGAGGTAGGACGCTCCAGCATGTTGATACAGCGCAGCAGCGTCGATTTTCCGGTGCCGGAGGGTCCGATCACGGCGATCACCTCGCCGTCGTTTATGACGGTGCTGACGTCCTCCAGGGGCGTCGCGTTCTCGTATTTTTTCTGAAGATGACGGAGCTCTATCATTTTGTCTTCACCCCCTTCAGGATATCATTCTTTGACCGGCGTCGCGGATCGATGCGGACCACGATGCGGTTTACGATAAAGTTGAGGATCGCCGCAAGGATAAAATAGATGACCGCGACGGCGATGAGCGGGAAAAACGCCTCGTACGTCCTGCTGCGGACGATATCGCCCATCCTTGTCAGATCCTGTACCGCCACATATCCTACGATAGCCGTTGCTTTGATCAGCGAGACTATCTCGCCCCGATAAGCCGGCAGGAAGTGCGGGAGGGCCTGGGGCAGGACGACGCGGTAGAAAGCGCTCCGGTCAGTATATCCCAGAGCATAGGCAGCCTCCGTCTGTCCGCCATCGACTGCTCCGACGCCTGATTTTAACATACTGAATACGGCGGAGCCGAATATAAGGGTAAAGCCGAGGCTCGATATGATCGTCCCGGAGATGGCGACCTTTCCGAAAATGACGTAGCAGAGTATCATCAGGAGCACTACCACCGGCATCCCCTGGACGAGCCATACGCAAAAGCGCGCTATGGTATTGGCGGCGCGGTTGCCTCCGCGGCACAGCATGAATACGAAAAAGCCGAGCAGGGTGCCGAAGATCACCGATGACACCGTGATGATCAGCGTCGTGCCGATACCGGATAGAAACAGCTTCCAGCGGCCTTCGCGTATAAAAGTCTTTTCAAAACTTTCGGCTATCGAGGCAAAGAATCCGCCGTCCTTAGCGGTCAGATCCTTTGCATGGACCGCAAGTACGATGCCGCCGTGAGCAGTCGGCTCGGAAAAGAGCACCTGCTCCTCCCTCTCGGGCGTGACATTCATATCGGTCGAAAAATCGTATTTTCCGGACTGGACCGCAGGGATCCGACCGGCGAAATCCACATCGCCAAGCTCCAGCGCGTAGCCTCTTTCGCGGCAGAAACGGACGACGAGATCGATGTCGTAACCCACGTTCATCCCGTCCTTGATATACGACCAGGGCATGTCGGTGGATGTGGTGACAACGCGGATCGTGCCGTTTTCTCCGGTCAGATCCGACATATCCACGACCTTTTTCTCCTCGTCGGTGCCGAGCCAGATGTCCGCGATCTCATCCATAGTCCCGTCCGCCCAGCTCTGCTCCAGGAATTCGTTGAGCTCACTGCAGAGCGCGGCGCTTTTCTCGTCGTCCTTGCGGAAGGCAAAGCTGTAGTTGTTTTCCGTCAGGCTTTCATGGATATAGTCGATCTCCGGCGATTCGGCGTGGATGGAAATAATACCCGGCTCGTCGCCCAGAAATCCGTCGATCTTGTTTGCGAGCAGAGCAGCGACGCAGTCAGGGTAGCCGTTGTAGTAAAAATACTCGCTGTCCGGGAAGAACCTGGCAGCGGCATCCTCCATGAGAGGACCGACCAGGACTCCGATGCGTTTGCCGTTGTAGTCTGAAATGAGCGAGCCTTCGCCTGATCCGGCTCCGGTATCCCGTACCATGGCTGCTGTTTTCACGCTGAAAAGCACATCAGAAAAGGGGACCTCGCCGTCTCTCTCCTCTGTCACGAAGAGATTTGACATTATGCAGTCGATGTCGCCTGTGGCTGCTGCGGAAATGATCCCGCCGAAGTCGTATATCTTAAATTCCACGTCCGCCCCGAGCCAGGCCGCAAAGCGGTACGCCAGCTCGATATCGTATCCGCTGAGCTCCGTTCCGACGTAGTACGAGTAGGGCATTACCGTGCCGGTGGTGCCGACACGGAGGTGGTACTGCGGATTCGCGGCGGGCGTGATATCAGGCATCTCCTCGTTGACCTCGACAACCCAGCGCCTGTACATATCGTCAAGGGTACCGTCTTCCTTTGCCTGCGCGATAAACTGATTGATTTTTCTCCGGAGGTCCGGTATCCCGGATGCAGGAGAGATCCCGACGGCGACGCGATTCTCGTTGTAATCATCTTTCAGGATGCGGACTCCTTCCGTCCCGTTTTCGATCGCAATCTCCATCTCTCTCCGGGCGTAGACGTAGGCGTCGAGCCGGCCGTTTGCCACATCGTCGTAAGCGAGGGGACTGTCATTGTACGCTATGATCTCGGCGTCAGGAAAGTCCTTTTTGAGCATTTCGTATTCGATCAGATCAGACATAACGCCGATCCTTGTGCCGGGTTTTCCGAGCTGATCGTAGGAAGTAATTGCTTCGCTCTCCGCCCTGCATCCGGCAAAGATCGCACATATCGCCGCGGCAAGCAGGCAGAGCACAGCGGTTTTTTTCGTTTTTCTGCAGTTTCTCATCAGATATCACCTTTTAAAATGCTGATACGAAAAAAGACTGCCCGACGGCGTACCGCGCAGAAAAACTTTACGGCAGCGTCGGGCGGGTTTTTATTCGGATTTGTCACCGCCGCTTTTTACGCGGTGAGTTTTGCCGTCCTCTCCAAGGTAGGTATTTTCAGCTGTGTAAGGCTTGAGCTTTCCGGATCTCATCAGCTCGACGACAAGCTTTGATATCTTCGGATCAAACTGAGTACCGGCGCAGCGCTCGAATTCGCTGATGATCTTTTCGACGGAATACGGCTCCTTGTATACTCTCTTTGACGCCATCGCGTCAAAGCAGTCCGCGCAGCAGATGATCCTGGCCACGAGCGGGATATTCTCGCCGGAGATCCCTTCGGGATAGCCTGTGCCGTCGTATTTCTCGTGATGGGATTTTGCTCCCTCTATGATCTGCGGTATGGTCGAAATGCCCTTGAGGATACCGGCGCCGCGCGTGGTGTGGCTCTTCATGACCTTGAACTCCTCATCCGTCAGTCTGCCCGGCTTATTGAGGATGCTGTCGGGTATGGCGATCTTGCCGATGTCGTGAAGCAGCGCGATATAATAGATATTGTCGACCTCGTCTGAGCTCATACCCATATTTTCGGCTATGACCTTTGAATAGTAGCCTACACGTATGGAGTGGCCGTTGGTATATTCGTCCTTCGCGTCGATGGTCCGGGCGATAGCCTGGATGGATTCGAGAGTGATGTTTTTATATTCAAGCTGGCGCTTCAGAGATTTTCTGGTCTTGAGGCGGATGATAATGGCTGTGAAAAGGAAAACCGCCGCGGCGGCTATGACCAGAAGCACCGCCCAGAACCACCATTGCTCGTACATCTGTCTGGCTTTTTCAAGATGTATTTGGATCTGATTTGAGGACTGGCCGTACTCGTCGGTCACGTAGACATTGAAGGTATAGCTGCCGCCGGGAAGGTTTGTATAATAAATGCTCCGGTCGTCGGCGGTATAGGAAGTATAGTTTTCATCGACGCCGTCCAGCTTGTAGTAGACCGTATAGCCGTTGTTTGGCCTGAATCCGAGCACGGAGAGGTTGAAGGCCACACGGTAGACGTCCTTGGCGACATTGATGCGGTCCCCGTAAAAATGATTTCCGTCCAGATCCACGGAGGAAACCGCGATCTTTACTGCCGGCGGTATTTCTCTGGTCTTGTTGAAATCATAGACAAAGATACCGTTTGTGGACTGCAGATAGTATTTCTGTTCGGCTTCATCGTAGTATCCGGAAGTATTGGCGATGATGGGCTGAAGCCCGTTGGTCGCATCGTAAAACTCATAATCTTCGAGCGTGCCGGGTTCGAGCGAGTCCGTGATATACATCTGGGTCTGGCTTCCGATGACGTATTTGTACTGCGCATCTCCCGTGGCTCCGGTGTATTTCACCTTGGAAAGCTCGACGATAGAGCCCTTTATATACGGAAGCACGATCTCCTCGGAGGCGCCGCCTTCGGCGGCTGTATCAAGGCGGAACAGCCTGCTGTTGAGGGTGTAATAGATATAGTCCCCGTCCACCAGGAATTTGAGCCTGTTTCCGGAAATGCTTTTTTCGGTAGGTATTTCAACGGCTTCGGTAAAATCGTCGTCCACAACGAAAAGACCCTGCGTCCGGTCGAGGAGGATCCTGCCGTCCTTGGTTTTGTTGATGTAGAGTACGTTTGAGCCGATATTCATGACGGAGAATTCTTTTCCGTCAAAGCGCATGATGCCTCTCGCGTAGCCCAGCGCCAGATAATCGTCGAAGCTGCGCATGGAGCGGATGGTATTGGTCAGAGTGATATCGGGGTCGCCGACAAGCTTTCCGAGGTGAGAGGAGATATAATCGAGGTCGTAGATGACGACGCTTTCGTCAGCAGGGTCGTATTCGACCAGGCCGAGGCTGGAGATCGCGAAATATACCTTGTCCCTGAAGATCTCGACGTCTTTCGGCGAGTAGGTAAAGGTGTAATTGTCATCTCCCTGGGCTTTTCCCTCGGCCGTCCTGGCGGCGGCGTATTCGTCGATGGTCTGCATGATCGCGTTGTCGGGAAGGATCGTGTTTGTCTTCAGATCGTACCTGTAGATCCTTGTGGTGGCGATGATGTAGAGGATGTCGCCGTATTTTTCCACGGCGTAGACGTTTCTGTCAAAGGCGGGCGGGGCGTTCAGCGCCTGCCAGGTGGGGTCGTCATAGAGCAGCTCGGAGAGCGCGTTCCGTGTTATGATCGATACTCCGGAGGCGCCGATATAGTGTGAAGCGGCCCAGAGGTTTCCCTCGTAGTCGATCATCAGATCGACCAGCTGGCTTTTGTTTTCGAGATCACCGGCCAGGGTGATGGAGGGAACGCTGCTCTCCAGGTCGATGCAGTAGATGCCGTTCTTTTCGCATGCCGCAAAGAGAATATGCTCCTCCTCGGAGTAGAGCATCTTGTTGACCTGATCGGAGACTACGAGGTCGTCCAGCATGACGCCCCGCTTTATATCGTATCTGTGGATGATCCCGGTATCCTCGGCCATATAGAGCGTGCCGCCGCAGGCCATGATGTCCAGCAGCTTGGGATAGGAGCTGAGCTCTCTGCCGTTTTTGTCGCGGACGCCCTCGTCAAGCTGGTAGAAATAGTCGCCGCTTTCCGCGTCAAGGGCGATATCGATGACGTTTTTCCCCTCGGTGCCGGGGATGACGCTCCGGGTGCCGTCCGCGATATTATAGATAATGCCCGCGCTTTGCGTTGAGATATAGAGCAGATCCCGCTCCTCATCCAGAACGATATCGCTTATGACTGCGGGCTCGGCAGTCAGCGGAGCAAAGGCGCCGTCTTTGTAGACAAAGACGTATTCGGAGGTCGCGATATACAGGGTGTTGCCTTTTGACGCGAGCGCCCTGACGTTAATGATGGAATAGGTCTTCCCCTCGTGATCGAAATTGCGGTAGGTGACGAAGTCTTTTGAGTCGTAGCGGGTAAGGCCGGAGTACTGGGCGATCCATACGTAACCGTCGTCGGTCTGGCAGAGCGCCTCGGCGCCTGAGACCTCAAGATCTACCGGGATCTCGGTCTTGTCGCTCATATACGAGGCCGCGTCTGTCTCTTTTGCAAACGAGGAAAAAACTGCCGGAAGCAGCAGAATAAAAAAGATTACCCCAATGATCCTGTTTCTCATAGCTTTGCTCACTCGTCTGCCGTGCATGGCACGCGTTTGATCATCTGACCGCGCCGGAAAAAAGGCCGGCGCATTTCACAGTCAAGTTTAGCCGACAAAAGCGTCTTAGTCAATCAAATAAGCTTTAAGAGCCTTATTTTTCAGCATCTTTCAGTTTTTTTACGCGGATCGAGTCAAAGAAATCCAAAACGGCGGCCGAGGCTTTTTCGTCCTTGAATACGGGGTCGCTGTGTCCGGCGCCGTCGGCGAGCAGCAGCTTTGCCTCTCTGCCGGTAACGGAGCGGTAGCGCTCAGCGAATTCTACCGTAAAGGTATAGGGGATCACACAGTCTGACGTGCCGTGCAGGAGCATGACGGGCGGCGCGTCGCTGCGGATATGATTTATCGGGGAAGCCAGCTCGCACAGCTCGCGCGCTTCCTCTACCGGTTTTCCGAGAAACACGGATTCCATGCATTCCGGGCCCGTACGGAAGTTTGCCGGGGAAAGGCCCAGCCGTAAAAAGTCGTCCTCCGTGGCGTTAAGCCTGATGCAGGGATAGATGGCGGCGACGGCGTCCAGAGAACAGTCGGTGTTGTCACCGGCGCAGTCAAAATAAGGATCGCCGCAGGTAAGAGAGGCCATCAGTGAGAGATGTCCGCCGGACGAGGCGCTCCAGGCAGCGATAAAACCGGGATCGAGCTCCAGCTCGTCCGCACGGGACCGGAGATGGCGGATGGCGCATTTGACCTCGGCTATCTGGTACGGGAATTTGCGGTCGCGGCTGCTGGTGCAGGCGATGGACGCAAAGGCGTACCCGCGGCGCACGGCGCAGTGAAGAGTGCGTCCGAGGTGGATGGAGGTGGTGTGGCCGTAGTACCATGCGCCGCCGGAGACGTTGACGATCACCGGGAAGGGCCCCTCGCCCTCCGGAAGATACAGATCAAAGCTCCGCCTGCTGCCGTCCGGCGCGCTGTAGGCGAGCCCTCTGCGGGCCCGCCTGATATCGGAAACGTCGAGCTCGCTGCTGTTGTGAGGTGTCTTTAAATAATCTTTCATATAAGTATCCGGCGCCGGGCGCTTTACCAGACGTCTGCCGCGGACTGCTCGAGGAAAGCTTTTTTAAACATTTCCATGAAATCTCTCGTGCTGGGCGGCAGATAGGCACCCTTGCGGTACGCAAGGCAGAATTCGTAGCCGGTGTCCTCGGCGTCGAGCGAGAGATAGCGGATGTTCTGGCTTCCGCGGATGTAGGAGAGGAGCACTTCGGGCGTAAAGGTGCAGCCCAGGTCGTTTGCTACCGCCTCCAGAGCGCTGTCGAGATTGCGGGAGGTCATCGATACGTGGTAAGGGATCCTGTTTCCGTCGAGGATGTGGTCCGCAAATCTGCGGATGCGGTGGTGCCTGCTGAGCATTATAAAGGATTCATCGGTCAGATCGACGGGCCTGAGCGCAGGGTATTTGTGTTTTTTCGACTTTACCGCGCGCCCGATCAGGGGGCTGTCCTTGTGGACTGCCAGTACGTATTCCTCCTGCGCGATGTGGATATACTCAAACTCTTCGCGGCGTTTGGAGACGTTTACCGCTATGCAGTCCAGAGAAAGCTCCTCAAGAAGCTGTTCGAGATCGTCGCTCGCGCACTCGCTGAGGGTCAGATCCACGGACGGATACTGCTTTTTAAACTGTGGTATCACGGAAAAGATGGCGAAGGGCCTGCGGATGCCGGTGATTCCTACGCGAAGTCTGCCGGCGTCTGAGCGCGTGATATCGCGGAGCTTTGCGAGCATGCGTGTCTGTATCGCAAAGATCTGCTCGATATGCTCGAGATAGCATTCGCCGGCGTACGTCAGTACCATGCGCTTGCCTATGCGCTGGAAAAGAGCCGTGCCGAGCTCGTCTTCTTCTTTCTGCAAAAAGCGCGTAAGCGCGGGCTGCGAGACGCCAAGCTTTAAGGCGGCGCCGGAGAGAGTGCCCTCCTTTGCAATGGCATCGACATATTCGTATTCTCTGTTTAACATAATAAAACCTCCGTTTAGCAGCCTTTATTATAACCTGAAATTATAGAAAAGTGAATATTTAGCGTATGGAGCAGAGAAATAATTCTCTCAAAACGGTTTTTAATCCTGCGGTTTAAAAAAGGGGCCGGTCGGCCGGCCCCGCATGAAGGGAAATTGATGAATTATTAAAAGTCTGTAATGTCCATTCCGAATTCGCGGCGGAGGGAGGCGCAGATACTGCTGTGGACCCAGCGGGTGAGGGGGTGATCCACTACGCAGAAGCCGTGGCCTACTCTCGGCGCTACAAGCACTTCGCAGGGAACTCCGGCCTGGAGCAGCCGGGTGGCGTACATTATGCCGTCGTCGCGAAGCGTGTCATACTCGCCTACTATCACGTAGTGCGCGCCGAGACCGTCCAGATCGGTGCAGTACCCGGGGAAAGCGTAATAGGAGGGGAGAGAGCCGTTTCCGCCGCCGAGATATATCATCTCGGCAGAGTCGCGCTTTGCCATGGTGTTGAGCGCGAACTGAGGGAACTGCTGCTTTGAGAAGGTGTTTTCCATATAAAGGGGCGGGCAGTTGAGAACTGTCAGCGCGATGTTGGGACCGCAGTGATCCCTGACGTAGAGCGCAAGTCCCTCGCAGAGGTTCGCGCCGGCGCTGGTGCCGTGAAGGGCGATGCGTGAGGGATCGCCGCCGATCTCGCCCGCGTGCTCCTCCACCCAGAGCAGGGCTGCGTAGCAGTCCATGAGCGGAGCGGGGAAGTGGACTTCCTTATTTGAAAGCCTGTATTCCACGCTGACGACCACTGCGGGAGTGCCCGATGCAAGGGCGATGCAGCGGTAGTTGTCTATATCGAGGTTGCCGCCGATCCAGCCGCCGCCGTGGATGTCGATGACCACGGGAGCCTGCTCGGGAAGACCTGCGGGAGTAAAGATGCGGAGCCTCATATCCTGGCCGTCACCGCCGGCTATGGTGATGTCACGCATGGTCATGCCTTCGGGCAGTGTGTACTGGCTGATGTATCTGCGCTGCTCCTCGCGGGCGGCGGCTTTTTCCTCATCGGTGCCCTCGGCGATGATCTTGTAGAGATTGACGTTGTACTCATATCCGGGGTAGGGTTTGACGCTCATGTTCTTCCTCCATAAAATAACTTGTAATTATAGATATTTACGTTTATAATACTCTTTGGTTATAGTATATCAGAATATTTTCGCAAATAAAAGAGGGAAATTAAAAAGTTTTTTTAGAGAGAGGACCGCAATATGACAAAAGTTTACCGGATCGGACCCCGCTTCAACAAGATCAAATATCTCTCGGTCGCAGTGAACTGCGCCATCGTTTTCATGTTTTATTTCATCTACAGATATGTGTTCGGAGAAAGGCTGGGAGCCGCCGCAGGCTGGCCCCTGGCGCTTGCTTTTCTGCTGTTCGGTTTTCTCGTGGCATTTCTGACGCTTCGTATCGCGGGCCGGTATGCTTCCGGCATCAGCTACAGCGTCACAGACCGCGGCCTGATCTGGCGAATGGGCAAAAAGGAGCAGATCATAGCGTGGTCGTCGTTTACCGGCGCGAAGCTCAGATCTATCAGCTTTTCGGGAGTTCACCCGGTGGATTTCACCGTGGACGGAAAAAACATGATGCTGAATCAGTACATACAGGATCTCTGTCTTCTGACCGGACAGATCTTTGACAGGATAGAGGATCACGTAGAGATAGACCCTGCCCTCAGAAAGCGCACCCGCGATCTGACGGGTGTTTATTGACGGAGGAAGACCATGCTTCGCGAGACTGTAGTTGAAGGCGGCGCGCTCAGAGGAGTTGCCTGCGGATGGCCGTCGATCACGGCTTACTACGGAATACCGTACGCGGCGCCTCCCGTGGGAGAGCTGCGCTGGAGACCGCCAAGGAGGCCCGCGGCCTGGGAGGGAGTGCGCGACTGTGCCAGACCCTCGGCCAGGTGCCCGCAGCTGGGTGTAGGCAGGGGCTCTTTTTACGAAAAAGAGTTTTATCCGACAGAGGAGCCGATGGACGAGGATTGCCTCTATCTGAACGTGTGGACGCCCGCGCAGAGCACGGATGAAAAGCTTCCGGTCATTTTCTGGGTGCACGGAGGGGTCTTTCTGACAGGCTACGGCCATTCGGCGCATTTTGACGGCGAGAGCTTCGCGCGTCAGGGCGTCATTCTCGTTACGATAAATTACAGACTCAATATATTCGGATGGCTGGTGCATCCGGAGCTCTCCGCCGAGTCGGAGAGGGGCGTGAGCGGAAACTGGGGGCTGCTGGATCAGATCGCGGCGCTGGAGTGGACGCGCAGAAATATCGCCGCTTTCGGAGGCGATCCGGACAGGATCACCGTGGCCGGACAGTCGGCCGGCGCCATGAGCATCCAGACGCTTCTGACCACGCCTCTGACAAAAGGGATGATCAGCGGCGCCATCATGCAGAGCGCCGGCGGCGTCACTCCGATGCCGGACATGAGATATCCCTCGCTTGCCGAGGCGCAGGCAGAGGCCGATCTTTCGCTGCTGGGCGTCTCGTCGATAAAAGAGGCGCGTGCGCTTTCGTGGCAGGAGCTGCTGGAGCGCTGGAAGGCGGTCAGACACAGTCCCGGGCTCCTTGTAAAGCCTGTGGAGGACGGCTGGGTGCTGCCCGCTTCCCTCGATGAGATGGCAGCTGCCGGAGATTACAGGCACGTGCCGTGCATCATAGGCTATACGTCCGATGAGGGTATCCCCGCCGGCAGGAGCTTTGATCAGTGGAAGGCGCTGCTCATTGCCGAATACGGTGAAAAAGGCGCGGAGGAATTTGCGGCGCTCACGGGCGGAAGAGAGGGCTTTGAAGATTACTGCAGGAGGCATTTTACCGTGCACTGCAGGGCTGCGGCCGAGGCCTGGGCGCTGCTGCGGGAGCGTCAGGGCACGGGAGATACCTATCTGTACTGCTTTGACAGAAAGCTGCCCGGAGATGAGATGGGCGCCTTTCATGCGGCCGATCTGTGGTACGTGTTCAAGACGCTCGGAAGGAGCTGGCGGCCGTGGACCGGGGCTGATTATGAGCTGGCTGACGCCTGCAGCGCGTACTGGGCGGGCTTTGCAAAGACCGGCAGGCCGCAGGGAAAACGTCTTCCCGAGTGGCGGCCATACACGGCTAAGGATCCGGCGGTCATGGAGCTTGGAGACCATATCGGAGAGATATACATGCCCGAGGATGCGGCTGTCTCGTACCGCAGAGACTTCCTGCTGAACGGGGGAAAAGGCTGAAAAGCGATCCGTCTCCGGTGGAGCCCCGCATGCGCAGGCCGGATCCGCGGAGACTTTTAAGAAAGATATTTTTTAACAGGACAGGAGAGAAAAAATGCCGCTGGGAATAATCATTGATTCATCGTCAGTCGTAGTGGGAGGCATCATAGGCTGTCTGATAGGCGCGAGGCTTTCGGACAGATGGAAGAGCCTGCTGAACAACCTTCTGGGCATGGCTGCAGTCATCATCGGCATCCTGCTCATCATCAGGACGAAAAACATGTCGCCGGTCATTCTTTCAATGATCATAGGCGCGCTGATCGGAGAGGCGCTCAAGCTTGAAAAGAGAGTCAACTCCCTTACGACAAAGGTCGTCGGAAGACTGATGCGCGGCTCCTCGGTGGATGAGTCGTATCTCATCCAGATGTCCGCCGTCATAGTTCTTTTCTGTTTCAGCGGATCCGGCTGGTACGGTTCGCTCTACGAGGGAATGACGGGAGACGGAACGATCCTCATCACCAAGGCGATCCTCGACGGCATCACGGCGTTGATATTTGCCACGCTTTTGGGCAAGATAGTGCCGTTCCTCGGCATCCTGCAGGTATGTGTCTTCCTGATCCTGTTCTTTATATCGGGGCTTGTGGCTCCGCTGATCACGGACAGCATGATCGGTGATTTTTCCGCTGTGGGCGGTATCCTGACCTTTATTGCGGGTCTCCGCATGTCGCGCATAAAGACTGATATCCCCGTGCTCAATCTGATGCCGGCGCTTCCGCTGGCCTTTGTGATATCAGGCCTGTGGACCGCTCTTATCGGATAACGGGTTAAAAACGGAGGGGCGAATATGGCGAAATTTATAACAGCAAAGGAAGCTGCACAGCTTATACCGGACGGAGCAGTCGTCGGTCTGGCGGGCATGGGCCTGTCAGTGCGTGCGATCAGTTGGTTTTATGATCTATCCGCAGCCATACCTTATACGGGAACGGTGATATCATAATTCACCGGAGTATAGAAGCCGCGGCGGATCGCCGTATAATCCCTGCCGCAGACCTTCATCAGATACATGAGCTTGGTCACTGTAGCTTCAAGAGTCATGTCATATGCCTCGAGCAGATCAAAGTCCGACTTTATTTTTTCACCGACTTCATAGACGGCCATATTGCTGCCTTCATTAACTACCTGAGTAGCCATGACCACGATCTTTCCGCGGGAGATCCAGTGCTCCATCTGGCGGTAGAATACCTGGAGAAGGTTTTCCGGGATGCCTCCGACTCCAAAGCTTTCGATCACGAGACAATCATAGTTTTCAAAGAGATATTCCAGCAGTCCGGGTTTTGTGCCCGGGATCAGTTTCAGTACGACAATGCTTTCGTCCACCTCAGTCGTAAAGCTGACAGGCAAGTTAAAGGGGACGGACGGTATGTAGCGGATGATCTTTCCGTCGCGGATGTGAGCGAGCACGGGATAGTTTACGCTTGAGAACGCGTTGTAGCTGTGGGCGTAGGTTTTTTTGGCGCGCGTTCCGGCTATAACGCTGCCGTCAAAGACAAGTGCTACCCCGCGCGAGCTGTTATCGAGAGCGTAGACGATCGCATCCTCGAGATTGATCCTGGCGTCTGTGGAATCCTGTGAGATGGGCTTTTGAGAGCCGGTGATCACTATCGGTTTTTCGGAATTCTGAATCATGTATGAGAGGGCGGCGGAGGTGTAAGCCATAGTGTCGGTGCCGTGACAGATAACGAAGCCGTCATAGTCGTCATAGTGGTCGCGGATAGCTGAGGCTATGCTCCCCCAGTGCGAGGGCGTCATATTCGTGGAGTCGATGTTGCAGACCTGAATAGCGTCGATATCGTGAAACCGGCGAATTTCATCGGGAACGTATCCCAAGAGCTGTCCGGCGTCAAGCTCCGGAGTCAGGCCGTGTTCGGTGGAGACGGAGGCGATAGTTCCGCCTGTAGCTATAAGCAGGATGTGTTTCTTAGACATATCGTTGATTTTTCCTATACTGGTCGGTATGGTTTACCTTTCTGCGCCGGCGTAAGCAGAGATTGTATTTTGGATCTGCGCCGGCACTTTTTGCGCCATCCCCGCCGCACCCCGCATGTGCAGGACTGCAGGTAAGCGTTTTGTGCATTACATCGTTTTTGCTCTCAAGAGTGCGGGCTGAAGGATCGATCCGCGGCTTTTGATCTAATATTTATTATACATCTCCAAAGGAGAAAAGAACAGTATGCAGGATATGCCTGACGGATCACACGGCAGATTTGGATTCCGAGTCCAGACAGAGTGCCTTTCATACTTTTTTTCAAAAAACGGCAAAAAAGTATGAAAAAATCCACGGCAGAGAGCAACAGCGGGCGCTCGGTAGAATACTATTTCATACTTTTTTTCAAAAAACGGCAAAAAAGTATGAAAAAGTCCCCGGTGGAGAGCGACAGCGGCCGACAGATGGAGCACTGTTTCATACTTTTTTTCAAAAAACGGCAAAAAAGTATGAAAATATCCCCGGTGGAGAGCAACAGCGGCCGTCAGGTAGAGTACTATTTCATACTTTTTTTCAAAAAACGGCAAAAAAGTATGAAAATATCCCCGGTGGAGAGCAACAGCGGCCGCCAGATGGAGCACTTTTTCATACTTTTTTTCAAAAAACGGCAAAAAAGTATGAAAAAGTCCCCGGCGGAGAGCAACAGCGGCCGTCAGGCAGAGTACTATTTCATACTTTTTTTCAAAAAAAGGCAAAAAGTATGAAAGGACTCCAGCTGAGGGAGCCGGCAGCGGTCCGAGAGAGGTAAACGCGTGCTTCGTGCAGCTTCAGAGTGCGGTCAGTATCCTATAAGCAATACTTATCTATCATCATGGCAATGGCTTTTACCGGAAGCGGCTGCATGAAA
>CAMOQY010000005.1 GCA_946623295.1 uncultured Lachnospiraceae bacterium
CTGGGAGGACGGCGCGCAGATCACGCCCCCTCACGATACCGGGATCATGGCGGAGGTCAGGGCTGTGGATATCACTCAGACCCGTACCATGGGATATGATGACGCCGTTGCGGCAGGCCTGCTTCAGATAATAGGCAGCGAGGTGGACGACGCGTATGTGGCCAGCGTAAAGGCCCAGGTCAAATCCCCTGAGGCAGTCGCTGCATGCGCGGCGGACATAAAGATAGTCTATACGCCGCTCCACGGCGCGGGCAACAAGCTCGTGCGCAGAGTGCTGGGAGAGCTCGGCTTTTCCCAGGTCCACGTTGTCGCTGAGCAGGAGCAGCCGGACGGAGCTTTCCCTACCGTTCCCTATCCCAATCCTGAGGCGCCGGAGGCTTTTGCTCTGGCGCTGGAGCTTGCCCGCAAAGTCGACGCCGATCTGGTGCTGGCTACCGACCCGGATTCCGACAGACTCGGTGTATATGTAAAGGACAAAGCCGGAGAGTATCACAGTCTGACCGGCAACGTCAGCGGAGCGCTGATAGGAGATTATGAGATCGGCAGGATGCAGGATGCCGGGAAGCTTCCGGGGGACGGCAGGCTGATCTCCACGATCGTCTCGGGAAAGCTCGGCAAAGCCATAGCGGAGCACTACGGAGCGAAATATGTTGAGGTGCTGACGGGCTTCAAATATATCGGAGAGCAGATCCGCCTCATGGAGGAGAGCGGAGAGGGGAGCTACCTCTTTGGCTACGAGGAGAGCTACGGCTGTCTCATCGGGACCTATGCCAGAGACAAGGATGCGGTCGTCGCATCGATGGCCCTGTGCGAGCTTGCGGCATACTGCCGGAGCCTCGGGATGAATATGTGGGACGCCGTAGTGGCCATGTACGATAAATACGGCTACTACAGAGAGGGCGTCACTTCGCTGACCTTTAAGGGCATCGAGGGAAAGAAAAAAATGGACGCGATCATGGAGAGGCTTTACACCGAAGAACCTGCACAGATCGGGACTTTCAAGGTGCTTGCAAAGAGAAACTACGCTTCCCGCGAGCGGCTCGACATGCTGACCGGAGAAAAGAGCGCAATTGATCTGCCTGTTTCAAAGGTGGTCTTCTATGAGCTGCCCGACGCGGCCTGGTGCTGTGTGAGACCCTCCGGAACGGAGCCCAAGATCAAGCTCTACTACGGAGTAAAGGGAAGCTCGTTTGAGGACGCGGAGCGTCTGGATAAAGAGCTTAAGGAAGCATTGAATACATTCGCAGGAGTATAAAAATCAGATGGACAATCAGAATTTAAGTCCGAGGCAGGCGGCAAGGCGCCGCCGTGCCATCAGGAACAGGATCATTTTCGGTGCGGTGCTGCTGGCGATGCTTGTCGCCGTGGTACTGCTGTGCGCAGCGATATTCGGCGGGGATGGTGACGCGAAGCCTGCCGCGTCTTCACCCGCGGCAAATACGGATACGCAGGGCGCGGACGATACGCAGGCCTCGCAGAATCCTTTTGATACGACAGGCCCCGTCATAGAAGGCCTCAAGGATATCACCGTAGAAGAAGGCGGTACGGTGTCATATAAATCCGGCGTTACAGTCACTGACGATACCGACCCCAACCCCACGCTTGATGTGGATGCGTCGGCAGTTGATCTGTCTGTGCCGGGCACCTACACCGTGACCTATACGGCGACCGATGTCTCCGGCAATCTTACCGAGGAGGAGATCACGGTCACCGTCACCGCGAAGACTACGCCTGCTTCTTCAGCGGCTTCTTCCGACGGATATGACGCATCCGACGAGGATGTCAGCTACATGAAATACCTCGGCGGTCTTTATCTCAAGCAGATCGTTAAGGATGACATGAGCCTCAAGGAAAAGGCCATGCGTATCTGGCTCTGGGTCAACTGGAACTGCGACTATGTCTCTACGTCGGACAAGAGCAGCTGGGTAAAGGGCGCGACGCAGTATTTTGACACTCACAAGGGTGACTGCTTTAATTACTATGCCGCGTCGCGCGCGCTGCTGGAGCTGGCGGGCATAGAGGTAAAGCCCGTCGTAAAGAGCGATTCGTCGCACTCGGAACACTACTGGTGTCTGGTGAATCTGGGCGACGGATGGTATCATTTTGACGCGACGCCCAGAGACGGAGGCGGGGATTACTTTTTCCTGGTTACCGACGAGCAGCTCGACGCTTATTCGGAGGCGCACGAAAACAGCCATATCTTTGACCACAACGCCTATCCTGCCAGAGCGACGGCGATCATCACCGATATGAACGCTCAGCCGGATTATTACGATTATTTCAAAGAGTGAGAAGCTCACGCTTTTTATTGCAAAGGGAAGTTTGAATGTCTGAAAGTCATTACAGCAAACGCAGGGAAGAGATCATGCACAGACGCAGAGCGCGGGCGCTCCGCATCACTGTGATCACGCTGGTATCGGCTGCCATGCTCGCGGCTGGCTATTTCATTGTAAAAAAAGTCTCTGCCGCCTCGCAGGGTGCGGATCCCTCATACGCGGACGTGTCGGCGGTAAGCGATGCTCCGCTGTTTACGACTGCCGTGCCGGAGACGACGAGCGCCGAGCCCACGACGGAGGCGGATGTCACGGCTCCTGAAATATCCGGCGCCGCGGATATCGAGATAGAAGAGGGCGAAAGCATCTCGTACAAGAACGGCATATCGGTAACGGACGACCGGGATCCGGCTCCCTCGCTCGAGGTGGATGCTTCGTCGGTGGACACTTCGGTGCCGGGGACTTATACGGTGACGTATACCGCGGCTGACGCCGCCGGCAATGAGTCGTCCGTCACGGTCACCGTCACGGTAAAGGCCAGGGAGATCGGTATCGAGAACCGCGATGAGCTGGACCGCCTTGCGAGGCGCGTGGTCGACGAGTGCACAAGCTCCGACGCGTCGGACGTGGAGCGCATGTACGACGTGTTCTGGTGGGTCAAGTGCAATATGGACTTCACGGGGCACTCTGACAAGACCAGCTGGATAAACGAGGGAATCCGCGGCTTTAAGGAGCACAACGGCGACTGCTTTACGTATTTTGCCATGCTAAAGGCCATGCTTTCCGTGATGGGCTATGAGACCATAGACGTCACGAGGGTCGGCGGAGAGACACGCCATTACTGGATGCTTGTGAAGTACGAGGGCGAGTGGTATCATATCGATGCCTGCCCGCGCAGCGTTGACAAGGACAAGTACTGGTACTGCTTCCTGCGCACGGACGATGAGGTCATAAACTGGAGCCGCGACAATGACGGCTATTATGATTTCGACACTTCTCTCTATCCGGCCACCGGCACGGAAAAGCTGAACCTCGGGTGGCGTCAGAACCATCCGCACTAAAAGGAAATAATATGAAAAAACTCGGAGTTATCGGGGGCCTCGGCCCCATGGCTACGGCCTTTTTTCTTCAGATAGTTACTCAGATGACTGACGCCTCGCGCGATCAGGAGCACATCCGCGTGCTTATAGACAGCAACCCGCAGATCCCGGATCGGACGGGCTTTATCCTCGGCCGGTCGGATCTCGACCCTTATCCGGCGATGCTGGAAACGGGAGAGGAGCTTCGCTCCCTCGGCGCGGATATCCTCGCCATACCGTGCAATACCGCGCAGTTTTTCCATGACAGGCTCGAGGAGGCCCTCGGCGTAAAGATAGTGAATCTCGTCCGCGAGACTGCCGCTTATCTGGCCGGGCGCGGCGTGGAATGCGCCGGTATCATGGCTACCGACGGTACCGTGCAGACAGGGCTTTATCAGCAGGCGCTGGAGGAGGCGGGTATCAGAGCCGTCATCCCGGGTGAAAGAGACCAGCAGCACATCATGCATCTGATCTATGAAAACGTAAAGGCGGGCAGACCGGTGGAGATGGCGCTTTTCAATAAAGCGGCAAACGATCTGAAGCGTGCCGGCGCGGAGGTCATCATCCTCGGATGCACCGAGCTTTCCACGATAAAACAGACACATGACGTCGGCGGAGATTTTATCGACGCGATGGAAGTCATGGCCCGGCGCTGCGTGCTCGAGTGCGGCGCCCCCCTGAAGGCCGAATACGAAGACCTGATCACGAAATAGAGCCTTCCCCTTGAGGGGAAGGTGTCAGGCGCAGCCTGACGGATGAGGTGCAGGTACGACGACCAGATCGCAAAGCAGAGCCTTCCCCTCAAGGGGAAGGCAATAAAAGGAGAACACATGCAGACTAACGTACTTGAATATCTGGAAAACATAGTAGACAAGGTCCCGGACAAAGTCGCCTACGCAAACGAAAAAGACGAGCTGACCTTCCGTCAGGTCTACGACCGCAGCCGCGGTATCGGCAGCCTTCTCCTTCACGAAGGCTATACCCGCGAGCCGGTCGTCGTCTTCATGGCAAAGCACCCCAACTCCATCGTAGCCTTCTACGGAGTCATCTATTCCGGCTGCTACTACGTGCCTATCGACGAAGAAATGCCCAAGCACCGCATCGGTCTGATCTTCCAGAGCCTGCAGCCGCGCGCCATCATCTGCGACGACGTGACCGAGCCGGTAGTCAGAGAATTTGACTATCAGGGCGCGGTATACAAATACGCCGACATCTGCGGCACTCCGGAAGATACCGAGGCGCTTGCCGCAGTGCGCGACGCGCAGCTGGACATCGATCCCATATACATCGTATTTACTTCGGGCTCTACCGGAGTACCCAAGGGCGTGGTAGCCTGCCACCGCTCGGTCATCGACTATATCGAGCAGCTCTCGTCGGTGCTGAAATGCGACGAAAACACCATCTTCGGAAACCAGACTCCGCTCTATTTCGACGCCTGCCTCAAGGAGCTTTATCCTACGCTGAAATTCGGCGCGACCGCATATCTGATCCCGAAGAATCTCTTTATGTTCCCGATCAAGCTCGTCGAATTCCTGAACGAAAAGAAGATCAACACCATCTGCTGGGTAGTATCTGCGCTGACCATGATCTCGGCCTTCAAGGCCTTTGACAAGGTCCGCCCCGAGTATCTTCATACGGTGGCCTTTGGCAGCGAGGTCTTTCCGATCAAGCAGTTCAATATCTGGCGCGAAGTTCTGCCGAATGCGCGCTTTATCAACCTCTACGGCCCTACCGAAGCGACCGGCATGAGCTGCTACTACGAAGTCGACCGCGAGTTCGGACTGGACGACGTGATCCCTATCGGACGTCCTTTCCACAATACTCAGATCCTGCTGCTCGGCGAGGACGGCAGACAGGTCCGCGACGGCGAGGTCGGGGAGATCTGCATCCGCGGCACCGCGGTCACGCTCGGCTATTATCATAATCCCGAGAAGACCTCGGAGTGCTTTGTACAGAATCCGCTGAACAGCGCATATCCCGAGATCATCTACCGTACGGGCGACCTGGCCAGATACAACGAGCGCCACGAGCTGATATTCCTCTCGAGAAAAGACTACCAGATCAAGCACATGGGACACCGCATCGAGCTCGGCGAGATCGAAGCCATCGTCAACCAGCACGACGAGATAAAGACCTCATGCGCCATATTTGATGATGACAAAAAGAAGATTGTGTTGTATTATGTTGGAGATGTGGAAAAGGCGGCTCTTATCACCTTTTTAAAGAGCAAGCTCCCCAGGTACATGATCCCGAATGTGCTTGAACAGCTCGAGGCGATGCCGCATACCGCAAACGGCAAGATAGACCGCAATCTTCTCAAGAAAAAATATCTCGAAAAATAAACCGCGCTGCGGGACGGAGGATACAATGGAAGAATTACTGGAAATCTTACAGGATCTTCATCCGGAAGTAGATTTTGACGAGTGCGATACGCTCGTGGACGACAAGATACTGGATTCATTTGACATAATCAGCCTCATCACCGAGATCAACTCCACCTTTGACGTGGCGGTGCCTGCCGAGGAGATCATCCCCGAGAATTTCAATTCGGCAGAAGCTCTCTGGGATATGATCGAGAGGCTCAGGGACGAATAAATGCTTTTTACTTCTTATGGGTTTATCGCTTTTCTGATCGCGATATTCCTGCTTTATTACATCATACCGAAAAAATATCAGTGGATGCTGTTGCTCGTGGGCAGTTATGTGTTTTATGCCTTCTCCGGTATCCGCTTTTTGCTGTATATCGCCGTCACGACGCTGACGACGTGGTTTTCGGCTGTCAGGATAACCGCGATACAGAAGGAGAGAAACGAGTACTTTGACGCCCACAAGGGCGAAATGGACCGCGACGGCAAAAAAGCCTACAAGGCGGCGACAAAGAAAAAGACCCGGGTCTGGTTTCTGCTCTGCCTGCTACTCAATCTCGGCATTCTCGCCGTGATCAAGTATACGGACTTTGTCATAGCCAACATAAACTCCATCTTCGGCACGGAAACGGCTTTTATGCGCTTTGCGGTGCCGCTCGGCATTTCCTACTACACCTTCAAGAGTCTCGGTTACCTCATCGATGTGAACCGCGGCAAATATGAGGCACAGAAGAATCCCGCGAAGTTTGCGCTTTTTGTGTCATTCTTCCCGCAGGTCATCCAGGGCCCCATCAGCCGCTATGACAAGCTCTCCGAGACGCTTTTCACGCAGCACAGCTATGACAGGATCAGGGTCCGTCAGGGCCTGACGCGTGTGCTCTGGGGTTTCTGCAAAAAACTTGTGATCGCGGACAGGCTCATGCCCGCGGTAAAGGCTCTCTCGGGATCGCCCGAGGAGTTTCAGGGCGCCTGGGTAGTAATGCTGATCCTGTTTTATGCGATCGAGCTCTACGCTGATTTTACCGGCGGCATCGACATCGCCATCGGTATCGGGCAGATGCTCGGAGTCGATATGGAAGAAAACTTCCGCACGCCGTTCTTTTCAAAGAATATCAACGAATACTGGACCCGCTGGCACATCACCATGGGTACCTGGTTTAAAGACTACATCTTTTATCCGATATCCGTCAGCGGCTGGATGATGAAGCTGTCGCGCTCGGCCAGAGAGAAGATGGGCAAAGGCGTGGGCAAGCGCATCCCTGTCTATCTGGCAAATATCATCGTCTGGTTTGCGACGGGTCTGTGGCACGGAGCCGCATGGAATTTCATAGTCTGGGGCATGCTCAACTGCGTGGTCACCGTGGCTTCCTACGAGATGGAGCCTCTTTACAAAAAGTTCCATGGGGCGGCCCGCTGGTCCAATACCATCGGTTATGATATTTTCCAGATGATCCGAACATTCTGGCTGATGGGAGCGATCAGGATCCTGGACGTCTACCGCGACGTGCCTGTGTCCTTCGCTCAGATAGGCACTATATTCACTTCCGGAGGCTGGGGAGAGGTCTTTGGCGAAAAGTTCTCGCGGCTCGGCGTTTCGGCACCTGATCTGGTCATCGTCTGCATCGGCTGCGCGGCTATGATCATTATCAGTATTCTTTTCCGCCGCAGCGGAGAGAAGGTGCGCCCCTGTGAGATGCTTACCGCGCGCCCTGTGCTGCTCCAGGCGGTACTGCTTGTCGGACTGTTCCTTCTGGTCGTGATCTTCGGCGCGTACGGCGTCGGCTATGATGCGAACCAGTTTATCTACAATCAGTTTTAGGAGGCGGCGATGAAAAAAAGAGTTATTTCCATCATTCTTATAACCGCCGTGACTGTCGGGCTGCTGTATCTGGCGCAGAGACTTCTTGAGCCGAAGTATATAAACGATATCATAGAGGGGCGGCTGATAGAGGAGTATTACGACAACGCCGGAGGAAACGACGTGATCTTTGTCGGCGACTGCGAGCTCTATGAAAATATTTCGCCGATAAAGATGTGGGAGGACTACGGCATCACAAGCTACATCCGCGGCAGCAGCCAGCAGCTGATCTGGCAGTCCTATTATCTGCTGGAGGAGACGCTGAAATACGAGACTCCCAAGGTCGTCGTATTTAATATGCTTTCGCTCCAGTACAACGAGCCGCAGCGCGAGGCATACAACAGACTGACTCTGGACGGTATGCGCTGGTCGTCCTCCAAATGGAACGCGATCAAGGCGTCCATGATGGAAGACGAGTCCATGCTCAGCTATATTTTCCCGCTGCTGCGCTACCACAGCCGCTGGAGCGAGCTGACTGCAGAAGACTTTGAGTATATGTTCTCGACGAAGAAATCGTTTCATCAGGGATATCTGATGCGCGTGGACGTGCGCCCCGTGACTTCGACGCCGACGCCTGTTCCGAAGGCCGACTACAGCTTTGGCGAAAACGCATGGAAGTACATGGATATGATCACCGCGCTGTGCAAGGAGCACGGGATAAAACTTGTGCTTGTCAAGGCGCCGTCCGTGAATCCCTACTGGTATGACGAGTGGGAGACACAGGCCGAGGATTACGCCGAAAAGAACGGCCTGGATTACTATAATTTCCTCGAGGTGCAGGATGAGATAGGTCTCGACTGGAATGCTGATACGTATGACGGAGGTCTTCATCTGAATCTCTCCGGCGCGGAAAAAATGTCGGTGTATTTCGGAAAGATACTTCAGGAAAAATACGGCCTTGAGGACCATCGCGGCGATGCGGATATCGCCCCGGCCTGGTCGGAAAAGGTTGACTTTTATAATAATATGAGAGATGATCAGTACCGCGAGCTTGAGGAGTACGGATATCTCAAGAGCTACGGCGGCCGCAAGGTCGACTGATAACGCACATATTTCAGGAGGTATATTATGAAAAAGATATTTGTCTTAATGATCGCTTTTGCCGCGCTGGCGCTTACCGCCTGCGGCGGATCCGGAGAGAAGAGCAGCGAAGCTTCCAGCCAGAGTCAGAGCACAGGTGACGCCTACGTATTCGAATACAAGGGCACAAAGATCGCCATGAACGCGCAGGCCGCGGCCATAGTCGAGGCGCTCGGCGAGCCCAAAAACTACGTGGAGAGACCTTCCTGCGCTTTTAACGGTCTGGACAAGGAGTACAACTACGGAAGCTTTATTCTCTACACATATCCGATGGATGACGTGGACTATGTCCTTCAGGTGGTGCTGATGGACGATCTCGTATCCACCGCCGAGGGAGTTTCCATCGGCGCTTCCAGAGACCAGGTCACCGCAGCGTACGGTGACGGTGCAAAGACCGTCGGCACGAGCCCCGAATACGACAAGGGCGACTGCCAGCTCACTTTTGTCATGGACGGCGATACCGTAAAGAGCATCCAGTATTACGCGGTCACCGGACTTAAGTAAAAGGCAGTAAGACGGCCGCGGACGGCAGTCCGGTTTTAAAAAAATCCTTGAAACCTTTACGGATCTATGTTAAAGTAACCATCCGTGATGTATCATTCCTTGCTCGCATCAGGTTGCGGGCCAGAGACCAAAAGGAGGTAAAGACATGAATAAGTACGAACTTACGCTTGTTCTCAGTTCCAGGATCGACGACGAGGCGAGAGCTGCCGCGCTTGCGAAGGCTCAGGGCTATGTCGAGAGATTCGGCGGAACTGTAACAGACGTGGAGGAGTGGGGCAAGAAAAAGCTGGCCTACGAGATCCAGAAGATGGACGAAGCTTATTACTATTTCGTACACTTCGACGCAGAGCCCGAAGCACCCGCTCAGATCGAGAGCCACATTCGTATCATGGAGCCCGTTGTCCGTTATTTATGCGTCAAAACAGAAGCATAAAGAGAGGTATCCTATGAACAAAGTAATCCTTATGGGAAGACTTACGAGAGATCCTGAGATCCGCTACGGCGGCGCCGACAATCAGACCGCCATCGCAAGATTCTCGCTGGCCGTCGACAGACGGTTCCGCAGGTCGGGCGACAGCGTTGAGGCCGATTTCTTTGACTGCTCCGCTTTCGGCAAGCTCGCTGAGTTTGTCGAGAGATATCTGAAGCAGGGCACGAAAGTCGTCCTCACCGGCAGGATCGAAAACAACAACTATACCAACCGCGAGGGACAGAAGGTCTACTCGACGCGTATAGTTGCCGAAGAACTTGAATTTGCGGAGAGCAAGGCATCCCAGGAGGGACGCGGCGGCAGCTATCAGCAGGCCCCCGCACAGCCTGCGCCTGCCCAGCCCGTATACCAGCAGGCAGCCCCTGCGGGATTCGAGGCTCAGAGCGCACCTGCTCCCCAGACGCCTCCGGAGAACGGTTTCATGAACGTTCCCGACAGCGTCGATGATTCGGACCTGCCTTTCAACTAAGGCAGACATTTTTAGGAGGTTAGATCATGGCTTTTAATAAAGATAAAGCGGATGCTCCCGCCAGGAAACGCGGACTTGGCATGCACAAGAGAAAGAAAGTCTGCGCATTCTGCGGAGAAAAGAAAGAACCCGTCAGCTACAAGGATGTCGCTACACTCAGGAAGTACATCTCCGAGCGCGGAAAGATCCTTCCCCGCCGCGTCACCGGCACCTGCGCAGAGCATCAGAGAGCTCTTACGACTGCCGTAAAGCGCGCGAGACATATCGCACTTCTGCCTTATCAGGTAGATTGAGAACAAAGACTCAGAAAGCGGCCCATTGCGGGCCGCTTTTTTTTCGTGCTTTTGAAAAGATGACCGGTAAAAAGAGATTCTGTCTGTCAGTCTCTCAGAAGCTCCTTCATGATGAATTCGTATACCTTTTGATTTGAGGAGCGCCAGTTGTTGCAGACGATCTGCGCCTGTTCCTCGGTGGGTACGGAGAGAGTAGCGGAGAGCAGGGAACCTTTTCCCTCGCGGATCTCGAGACTTACGGAATACTCGCCCTCGGCGTTTTCCTGATATTCGGCGACGACGCCGACCTCGTCCCTGAGCCGGATCATATTGTCGCTCAGAAACTGGTCCATATCCTTTTTGATCTCATCGGGGAGCGATCCTCCGAAAAACTCAAGCGTTTCCTCACCCTCGCGTGTAAGCATGTAGCGGACGTAATTGCGTACCGAATCCTCGGTCATAAGGTGGGACTCGAGAAGCTCCTGGATAGCCTGCTGGAAGGTAAAGAAGGTACAGTACTCCTTCGTCAGGAAGAAGTCGGAGAGCTGGGCCCTGGTGAGGGGATAGCGCACCGCCTTCAGCAGGTAGAGTATCATGAGTTTATAGAGTGTAAGTGGTTCCATAGCTGTTTAAAATCTTTAACCGGAAAAAAAACACCCCCAAAAGTCCAAAGGGGTAGAAATTATGATAGCATAAAAAAAAGAAAATTCAAGGATTTATTTTTTCAAAGCAGACATTATCCCGAAAAAACGCGCTTAAACGCGAAAAAATTTTTAAAAAGGTTGATTTTCGGGAAAAGTCCGTTATAATGAGCATTGATCAGGATTCTTTAGGTATTTATTCATACCTCAGCACCTACAGATCTAATTTGCATATCTTAGTTTACTTTCAAGAGGAGTTTTTATGCAGGATCCAAGCAAGATGTCGGTTGCCGAACTCAGGGAAATGGCAAAGACCCTGGGTGTAAAAGGCTATGAAAAGCTGAAAAAGGCCGAAGCCTACGACGCTGTTATGAGTATACTTGATCCGGGACATGTTCAGGCGGCTGCGGCGGAAGCCCGCGCGGCAAAGGAAAGTCCGTCAGGTGAATCCGGGGATGGCAAAAGCGCTGCTCCAAGGCGCGGCAGGCCCCCTAAAAAGCGTCAGGAGCAGGAAAAGCCCGCGGCCGGAGCTGAAAAGCCTGCGGCCGGAGCAGAAAAGCCTGCGGCTAAGACTGAAAAATCCGCAGTGAAAGAGGAAAAGCCTGCTTCAAAGGCCGTAAAAACAGCAGCTAAAACCGAAAAGCCCGCTGCGAAGACCGTAAAATCTGCCGCTAAGACCGAAAAAAGCGCGGCAAGGATCATAAAGATCTCGGCTAAGACCGAAAAATCCGTCGTCAAGGCCGGTAAGTCCGATGTCAGGCCTGAGGAGGAAAAGACAGTCCGGAGCGAGACCGAGGCTGAAACGACGGGAACGGGACGGGGCAGGAAGAAGACTGCGGAGAAAAAAACCGCAAAGAAGAATTCCAGAGACGAGATGACGTCTGCAAGGCGCGGACGTCCCAGAAAGATCGTCAGAGATGACGCCGCGATCAAGGAACACGTCGAGGAAATTGTATCTCCCGAACCGGACGGCGACGACGAGGAGCTTGCGGCCGCAAGGGCGGAGGCTGAGGAGAGAAGAGCAGCCGCAAAGGCGCGCGCTGCCGCATTTGGGATAGATCTGCCGCCGGGAGTTGAGGACTTTACCGAACTCGAGAGCGGAGAGCTTGCAAACGGCATACTCGAGGTCATGCCGGAAGGATACGGCTTCCTCAGAAGCTCAAATTATATGCCGGGCGAAAAGGATATATACGTTTCGCCCTCACAGATCAAGAGATTTTCGCTCCGCACCGGAGACGTGCTGGAAGGACCCATACGTATAAAGACCGGAAACGAAAAGTTTTCCGCGCTTCTCTATCCGGGGACAGTAAACGGCATGGATCCTTCGCTTGCCTCCTCGCGCAAGCGTTTTGAGAGCATGACGCCCATCTTCCCCAACGAGCGCATTCATCTCGAGCGCACCGGCGGGAGCATGTCCATGAGGATAATGGATCTGATATCGCCCGTGGGCAAGGGTCAAAGAGGCATGATCGTTTCGCCGCCCAAGGCAGGCAAGACGACGCTGCTCAAGGACGTCGCGATGAGCGTCAAGGCAAACCACCCGGAAATGAAACTGATAATCCTGCTGATAGACGAGCGCCCCGAGGAGGTCACCGATATCAAGGAAAGCATCGAAGGTCCCAACGTGGAGGTCATCTATTCGACCTTTGACGAGCTCCCCGAGCATCACAAGAGAGTATCCGAGATGGTGCTCAACCGCGCTAAGCGCCTGGTAGAGCAGGGCGAGGACGTGATGATACTTCTCGATTCCATCACCCGTCTGAGCCGCGCGTACAACCTCGTGGTCGCGCCCAGCGGAAGGACGCTCTCGGGCGGTCTCGATCCTGCGGCGCTCTATATGCCGAAGAAGTTTTTCGGAGCTGCGAGAAATATGCGCGAGGGCGGCAGCCTGACCATCCTTGCGACGGCCCTCGTGGATACAGGAAGCCGCATGGACGACGTGGTATTTGAGGAATTCAAGGGAACGGGCAATATGGAGCTTGTGCTGGACCGCAAGCTTTCCGAAAAGAGAGTTTTCCCGGCCATGGATATCATGAAATCCGGCACGCGCAGGGACGACCTGCTGCTCAGTCAGGAAGAGTACGATACCATGTACATGATCCGCAAGGCTGTTTCTTCCCTGAAACCCGAGGAGGCTACGGAAAAGATCCTGGACCTCTTCGCGCATACAAAGACAAACGGAGCGTTCCTGCAGTTCGCGCACAAGATCGCCTGGTAAAATCAGCCGCCGGCCGCAGAGCGCAGCATGAGTTATATGCAGCCTCTCCGCCGGGGAAATAGGAGTAGCTATGTCAAAAATAATTCTTACGGGCGACCGTCCTACCGGCAAGCTTCATGTCGGACATTACGTTGGTTCGCTCAGAAACAGAGTTCTGCTTCAAAACAGCGGACAGTTTGATGATATCTATATCATGATCGCGGACGCGCAGGCGCTCACGGACAATGCCGAGCATCCGGAAAAGGTAAGAGAGAATATAATAGAAGTCGCGCTTGACTATCTCTCTGTCGGGCTGGATCCCGCAAAGAGCTGCCTATTTATCCAGTCGCAGATCCCCGAGCTGACGGAGCTGTCGTTTTATTACATGAATCTTGTGACGGTATCCAGGCTCCAGCGCAATCCCACGGTCAAGACCGAGATACAGATGCGCAATTTCGAGACGAGCATCCCCGTCGGGTTTTTCACCTACCCCATCAGCCAGGCCGCGGATATTACCGCATTCAAGGCCACTACGGTTCCGGTAGGTGAGGATCAGGAGCCGATGATCGAGCAGACCCGTGAGATCGTACGCAAATTCAACTCGGTCTACGGAGATATTCTGGTGGAGCCGGAGATCCTGCTCTCGTCAAATAAAGCCTGTCTGCGCCTTCCCGGTACGGACGGAAAAGCAAAGATGAGCAAATCCCTCGGAAACTGCATTTATCTTTCGGATCCCGAGGACGCGGTAAAGACAAAGGTAATGGGCATGTTTACCGACCCTGACCATCTCAAAGTTTCCGATCCGGGCAAGGTCGAGGGCAATCCCGTATTTATTTACCTCGACGCATTCTGCAAGGATGAGTATTTTGCGCAGTACTGTCCGGATTATGCCTGCCTGCAGGAGATGAAGGATCACTACACAAGAGGAGGACTCGGCGACGTAAAGGTCAAGAAATTCCTTCTGGCGGTGATAAACGAGGAGCTTTCGCCGATCAGGGCGAGACGCGCGGAGTATGAAAAGCGTATTCCG
Organism: uncultured Lachnospiraceae bacterium; assembly: GCA_946623295.1. Taxonomy (GTDB): domain Bacteria; phylum Bacillota; class Clostridia; order Lachnospirales; family Lachnospiraceae; genus UBA3774. The sequence goes on from CAMOQY010000005.1 coordinate 14,260, forward strand.
GAGGTCTACGAGATCCTCAGAGCCGGATCTGTAAAGGCGGAGGCGACGGCTGCGGCTACTCTTGCCGAGGTGAAGGCCGCGATGCGCATCAATTATTTTGACGACAGTGAGCTTATCCGCGTACAGAGCGAGAAGTATAATGGCTGATCCCGATGTGAAATATATGAGGCGGGCGATCCGTCAGGCCGAGCGCGCTGCGAAGCTTGGGGAAGTCCCGATAGGCTGCGTGATAGTCAGGGACGGCGTTGTCGTGGGACGCGGGTACAACCGCAGAAATACCGACAGGACGACGCTCGCCCACGCTGAGCTGCTGGCGATAGACCGGGCCAGCAGAAAGCTCGGCGACTGGCGGCTGGAGGGGTGCACGATGTATGTTACTCTCGAGCCCTGCCAGATGTGTTCCGGCGCGATCGTCCAGTCGCGTATAGACCGGGTGGTCATCGGAGCCATGAATCCAAAGGCAGGCTGCGCCGGATCCATACTGAATATTCTTCAGGAGCCGAGATTCAACCATCAGGTCGAGATCACGAGGGGCGTGCTGGAGGAGGAGTGCTCGCTGATCCTGAAAGACTTTTTCAGAGATCTGCGGGTCAGAGTCAAGGAAGAAAAGCTGAGTAGAGCGGAGACAGATGGCTGAAATAGAATTCGGGGATTATTCCCAGCGTTTTGAACGTTTTTACAATATATTCCATCTCGCGGCGGCTGTGCTGTGTCTGATAATGGCCTTTTTCGCATTGTTTGAGGACGGGCACTATATCTTCGTTCCGCCTATATTCGTTATCGGCGCTGCTGTGTGCGCGCTTAATGCGTACGACCGTTTTTCGGGCGGCAGAAGGAAAAAGGCAGCCAGACGCGCCGGTTTTCTGTATACCGCGCTTATGCTTCTGCTGCTGGCTGCTGCTTTTATTTCCGTAAAGTGTTTTTGGATCTGAAACGGCTATGGACAGAAAAAAGATAACAGAAAAGCTTAATACAGACAAGCTCGGGCGTCAGCTTGAGCTTTTTGATATAATAAACTATTCTACGAATACGCGGGTCCGCGAGCTTCTGGAGGGCGGCGCGCCGGATGGAGTCTGCGTGATCGCGGATATCCAGCTTCAGGGAAGGGGCAGGTCAGGCAGGGTCTGGAGCAGCGGATCCCCCGGGGAGTCGATCGCGATGAGCGTTGCGCTGGAGGCAGACCGGAGCGACGGGCTGGCCGCCGTGACCCTTGCGGGAGCGCTGGCAGTGAGAGACGCGATCGCATCCTTCAGTCAGGAGCCTGACAGGATCGGTATAAAGTGGCCGAACGATATCCTGGTGTCGGGGCTGAAGGTCTGCGGTATTCTGACCGAGCTGGTCAGCTGCGCGGGCAGCCGCCGCCTGATCATGGGCATAGGTGTGAACATAGCGCAGAAGTCTTTTTCTCCCGAGCTTGAAAAACAGGCGACATCGCTTGCCATTCAGGGCATCCGCGCAGGTCAGGAGGAGCTGGCCGCGGAAATACTGAATGCGCTGGAGAGAAGATACCGGACTTTCCGCAGCTTCGGGTTTACTGCGCTGCGCGATGAATACAACGGCTGTCTTATCTGCAGGGACGAGGAGATAGACATCATAGATCCCTCGTCGGTAAGCCGGGGTATCTGCCGGGGCGTCAACAGCGCCGGAGAAATCCTGCTGGAGAGGGACGGAGTCATTACCGGTTTTTCAGCGGGGGAAGTAAGCGTCAGAGGAGCTTTTTATGGAAAAAAATGAGAAAGTCACGCTCTGCGGAGCAAATTCATATCTGAAAAAATACTACTTCAACGAGAAGTTCAGCGCTCTTCCGGAACAGGTCAAAAAGGAGCTGAATATCATGTGCGTGCTCTTTACCGAGGAGGTCGGGGGCGTGCTGACGATGGATTTTTCGGCGGAAGGCGATCTGCTCCTGACTGTCAGCGTGGACGACGCCGACTATCTCTTTGATGAGATCGAGAGCGGTATCCAGATCAGAAAGCTTCAAAAGGAGCATGAGGAGCTTCTGCGCGGACTGGAGAAGTATTATAAGATCCGGTTCCTCGGTATGGATCCCGCGGACGTGATCACGACCGATGATACGGAGGGGCTTCCTTCCTGAACATGAAGATAGGCGGGTTGGAAATAAAACAGAATATTCCGCTTTTTCTGGCGCCGATGGCAGGGGTCACCGACATGACTTTCCGGATGCTCTGCAGGGAGGAGGGAGCTGACGTGACCTGTACCGAAATGGTGAGCGCAAAGGCTCTTTCATACAACAACAGGAATACCTTTGAGCTCCTGCGCACTTCCCCGGGCGAGAGACCGGCAGCCGTCCAGCTTTTTGGCTCGGATCCTGCTCTGATGGCCGAGATGGCCCAGCGCCTCGAAGATGATTTTGACATCATAGATGTAAACATGGGCTGTCCCGTGGCAAAGGTAGTAAGCAACGGCGAGGGCTCGGCGCTCATGCGCGATCCGCGCCTTGCCGCATCCATCATCTCAGCCATGGCGGGCCGCGTCCGCCGTCCGGTCACCGTAAAGATACGCGCAGGATTCAGCGAGGATGAAAAGAACGCGCCGGAGCTGGCAAAGCGCCTTGAGGATGCCGGCGCAGCGGCGATCGCTATCCATGCGCGCACGAGAGAGCAGATGTACCGCGGACGGGCCGACTGGGATATTATTAAAAAGGTTCGCGACGCGGTTTCCGTACCTGTCATAGGCAACGGCGATGTCTTTTGCGGGGCGGATGCCCTGCGGATGGTGCGGGAATGCGGCGTGGACGCAGTCATGATAGCCAGGGGCGCCCAGGGAAATCCGTGGATCTTTTCACAGTCCAGAGCGGCCATCGACGGGACGGGCAGGACCGTGACCGTAACACCCGCAATGCGCAGGGAAATGATACTGGCGCACGCCGCGGGCCTTGTCGCAGAAAAGGGTGAGAGCCGCGCGATGCGGGAGATGCGCAAGCACCTTGCCTGGTATACGGCAGGACTTCCCGGGTCCGCCGCTTTCCGCGCGACGGCCTGCTGCATTGAAACGGAGCAGGAGCTGAGAGATGAAACAGACCGGTTTTTCCGCGGCATTTTGTAGCTTATTTCCGGCGTTTTCTCAGGGCATTTGACATTGCAAAGTTTGACAATTTATGTTATATAATACGAAAAGGCCTTGCCTTACGGAAATGTTTTCAAAAAAAGAGAGGTGACGAGTATGTTTTGCAAAAATTGCGGAGCAAGTATCCCCGATGGGTCGAGATTCTGCCCCGAGTGCGGTACTGCGTTCGACGCAGCTTCCGATGCAGGTACGCAGGGCGCGGGTTTTTCACAGGAACAGTCCGGTCAGAGCACTTATCAGGAGCCTGTCTACCAGCAGCCTGTATATCAGCAGGCGCAGCCTCAGTGGCAGCCCCAGCCCCAGTATCAGCAGCCGAAGACTACGCCTGACGGCAAGCCCCTCAGGAGCAACGGTTTTGCCATAACCGGCCTTATACTTGCCATCCTGACGGTCTTTCTGTTCTGGATCCCTTTCTTTGGGATACTGCTCGGCATAGCGGCTATTATCTTCAGCGCGCTCGGGATCCGTACCGAGATGAAGGCCATGGGTATCACGGCTCTGGTCATCAGTATCCTTTTCCTGCTTGCCGCGCTCTTTATGACTGTATTTACGGTGCTGCTCGTAAATACGGCTTTCGGCGGCTACGGCAACAGCTCCAATCTCAATGATCTCATAAGGTTCTTTGAGCAGTTCAGGTACAGGATGGACTGATATCACCGTCATAACGGACAGAGAGTATAAAAAAACGCCTCCGGGTCTTTCCCGGGGGCGTTTTGCTTTGGTCTCAGATGTGTTCCTTTTCATCCACGATGTGCTCTGCGTACTTCATGTCGCTGCGCATCGTTATCTTTATGTTGGTGTAATCGCCGGATATAAGCTTTACGTTCTTTTTCGCGTACTCCATTATCATGCAGTCGTCGGTCGGATCGGGGCCCTGATACGAGAGGTGGGCCTTTATCAGCTCATCGCGGTGAAAGCACTGGGGCGTGTGGACGAGCCACGTGTTCATACGGTTCGTAGTGCGCATGACGAGCTGGTTTTCGTAGGCGAGCTTTACCGTATCTCTGGATCTGACTCCGACGGCGGCCGCGGGATATTCCTCAAGAGCCTTAAGGCAGTCGGAGATATAGTAGGCCTTGAGAAACGGCCTTGCGCCGTCCTGTATCACGACGTAGTCGGCTCCGGTGGCGTTTATACCGTTCCAGACGGACTGGCGGCGGCTTGCTCCCCCGGTGACGATGCGGAAGGGCTTGTGGAGCTGACCGGGGTCGAGAAGCGACTGCTCGCCGTCTTTTACGACGATGACTATCTCGTCGATCTCCATATGCTGGTCCATGGCGTTTATACTGTAGTTTATGACGGGGAGCCCGCGGAGCTGGAGATAGACCTTGTTCATGGCGCCTCCGAAACGCGATCCCGTACCTCCGGCGAGCACTATGCCGGCGACTGTTTTTCTCAGATGCATATATTCCTCCATGCGTATCCTGATACGCGCACAGATATAATTATACATGATTGCGCGAAAAAGAAAACTCAAACTCAAAAAGATGTTAAAACAGTTTTGATACGATGCTTGAAAAATACTTGGAAAATTGCGAGGTTTGCGGTAAAATCATAGTTCAGGTCTATTCAGACGCAGAGAGAGGAAGGAACCGGTATGCTTTCGGTAATAATACCTGCATACAATGAGGAAAAGATGATACCCATAGCCGCGGAACGCATTTCCGGGGTACTTGACGACGCGGGTATAGATCATGAGCTCATATTTGTGGACGACGGCTCCACGGACAGGAGCTGGGAGGCGATATCCGCCCTGGCGTCCGGAGAAGATGCCGGCGCGCTCCGGCTTGCCGGGTCTGAAAAACGGCCGGTCGTACGCGGCGTGAGATTTTCGAGGAATTTCGGCAAGGAGGCCGCGATGTTCGCAGGGCTTGAAGCGGCCCGCGGCGATGCAGTGGCGGTGATGGACTGCGACCTGCAGCACCCCGCGGAAAAGCTTCCCGAAATGTACGCGCTCTGGCAGGAGGGCTATGAGGTCGTCGAGGGCATCAAATCCGACAGGGGGAGCGAGAGCAGAGGCCACCGGGCCTTTTCCAGGCTTTTCTACCGCCTCATCAGCAGCGGCAGCGGCTTTAATATGTCGGACTCGTCCGACTTCAAGCTCCTTGACCGCAAGGTAGTGGATACGCTCAATTCGCTCCCGGAAAAGAACGCCTTTTTCCGCGCGCTTTCGTTCTGGTCCGGTTACAGGAGGACTTCGGTCACCTACGCGGTAGCGCGGCGAACTGTCGGGCACAGCAAATGGAACACGCGGAGCCTTATCAAATACGCGGTCAGCAATATCACCTCGTTTACCGCGGCGCCGCTCCATATCATCACGTGGCTCGGAGCGCTGACGTTTCTGGTCTCCCTGGTGATGGGGATCATAGCGATCGTACAGAAGATCTCGGGCAGAGCGGTAGAGGGCTTTACCACCGTGATACTTCTGATCCTGCTCATAGGAAGCCTTATCATGCTGAGCCTCGGCATCATAGGCATATATATTTCAAAGATTTACGACGAGGTCAAGGGACGGCCCAGATACGTGGTATCCGAGACCTGCGGAGAGGAGATAAAATGAAGGAACTGGAAAAGACATACGATCCGAAGTCTATCGAGGAAAGGCTCTATCAGAAATGGGAGGAGCGCGGGTATTTTACCGCGCACGCAAACTCCGGCAAGAAGCCTTTTACCATCGTCATGCCCCCGCCCAACATCACAGGACAGCTCCACATGGGACATGCCATGGACAATACCATGCAGGACATCATCATCAGATACAGGAGGATGCAGGGCTATGAGGCTCTCTGGGTCCCCGGCACCGATCACGCGTCCATCGCCACCGAGGCAAAGGTCGTGGAGGCCATGCGCGGCGAAGGCCTGACAAAGGAAATGATCGGCCGCGACGGATTCCTGAAGCGCGCGTGGGACTGGCGCGAGAAATACGGCACGCGCATCGTCAGCCAGCTGAGAAAGCTGGGCAGCAGCTGCGACTGGAGCCGCGAGCGCTTTACCATGGACGAGGGCTGCTCGGAGGCAGTAAAGACCGTTTTCGTAAATCTGTACAATAAAAAACTCATCTACAGGGGTAACCGCCTGGTAAACTGGTGCCCCAAATGCAATACCTCCATCTCGGACGCCGAGGTCGAATACGAGAGCAAGGAGGCGGCTTTCTACCACCTGCTTTATAAAGTGGCGGAGACCGGAGAGTACCTCGAGCTTGCCACTACCAGACCCGAGACCATGCTCGGCGATACTGCCGTCGCGATCAATCCGGAGGATCCGAGGTTTGAGCATCTTCACGGCTGCCATGTGATCATCCCGATCATCGATAAGGAGATCCCGATCGTATGCGACGAGCATGCCGATATGGAAAAGGGCACCGGCGTGGTGAAGATCACGCCAGCCCACGACCCCAACGACTTTGAGGTGGGCAAGCGCCACGGACTGCCTTCCGTGCGCGTGCTGACGTATGACGGGCGTATGACGGGCAGGGCCGATGCGGAGGAGGCCGCGCAGCTTCTTGCGTCAGGAAGGGCTGCGGAGGGCGAGCCCGAGGTGCTCGACTGCGGCGAGTTTGCCGGTATGACGGCGCTGGATGCCCGCAAGGCGATAGTGGAAAAGCTTCAGCAGATCGGAGCGCTCAAGGAGATCGAGCCCCTTACTCACGACGTGGGTACCTGCTACAGGTGCCATACCGTCATCGAGCCGATGATCTCAAAGCAGTGGTTCGTCAAGATGGCGCCGCTGGCCGATCCGGCTATAAAGGCCGTCGAGGACGGTCAGATACGTTACGTTCCCGACCGCTTTACGAAATCCTATCTGAACTGGATGCGCGGCACCCGCGACTGGTGCATCAGCCGCCAGCTCTGGTGGGGACACCAGATACCCGCGTGGTACTGCGATGAG
>CAMOQY010000006.1 GCA_946623295.1 uncultured Lachnospiraceae bacterium
GAGCCTCGTCCAGTCGGCGCTGACGGTGGCCGCGCTCATCGGCATGTTTGCCCTTATTATCGCACAGAGCCGCCGCAATGCGCGGCTTGTGCTTGAAAAGGAGACGACAGAGGCGGAAATCCGCATCAAGCAGGAGGAGATGGAGCACAGGCTCCTGCTTCAGGAAAAGCTCCTGGAAGAGGAAAAGCACCGGGCCCAGCAGGACAGCATGATCACAGCCATGGCGTCGGATTACCGCAGTGTCTACTACGTGGATCTGGACGGGGATGACGCGGTCTGCTACAGAGAGGATCCCACGGATAAGGATCAGCACCGCGAGGGCGTGCATTTTGCCTACCATGATGCTTTTACAGAATACGCGGAGCGCTTTGTCGATGAGAGATACAGAGAGGGCTTCCTGCGTTTTATAGATCCGGAAAACATCCGCGAGGGTCTGGGGAGCGAGCGGATTCTGGCGTACAGATATCTTGTGCGGCGCGGCGGACGCGAGTATTACGAGATGATCCGCGTTGCCGGAGTGAGACATCCCGAGGACCGCGACGACAAGCGTGTGCACGCCATAGGTCTGGGCCTGACGGTGGTAGATTCTGAGATGCGCGAAAGCCTTGCCCAGCAGCAGGCCCTCAGCGACGCGCTTGCTTCCGCGGAGCAGGCAAACAAGGCCAAGACGGTCTTCCTTTCAAATATGAGCCACGAGATCCGCACGCCGATGAACGCGATCATCGGTCTGGATAATATCGCGCTCAGCAATCCGGATCTGTCCCCCGAGACCAGAGATTATCTGACAAAGATCGGTGATTCGGCCTCCCATCTTCTCAGCCTGATCAATGACATACTGGATATGTCACGTATCGAGTCGGGCAGGATGGTCCTTAAAAACGAAGAATTCTCCTTCTCCAGACTTCTGGAGTATATCAATACGATGTTCAGCGGACAGTGCAATGAAAAGGGCCTGGAATACCACTGCCACGTCAGCGGCCAGGTCGATGACTGGTACATCGGCGACAATATGAAGCTGCGCCAGGTCCTGATCAACATCCTCGGAAACGCCGTCAAGTTCACGCCTGCCGGCGGGAGGGTCGATCTGGACGTGGAGAAAACCGCCAGCTTTGACGGCAAATCCACTCTGCAGTTCAGTATTACGGACACCGGAATAGGTATGAGCGAGGAGTTTTTGCCGCATATTTTCGATACCTTCGCGCAGGAGGATACTACCGCCGCCAACCGCTACGGTTCGTCGGGTCTGGGTATGCCGATCACCAAGAGCATCGTAGAGATGATGAACGGCAATATCTACGTGGAAAGCCGCAAGGGAGAGGGAAGCAAATTTACCGTTACCGTGACGCTCATGGATTCCTCGCGGACCGGGATCGCTGCGGAGATACACCCCTCCGAGATGACCGTGCTGGTCATCGACGACGATCCTGTGGCGCGGGAGCATGCAAGACTTGTGCTGGAAAAAGCCGGTGTGGCTGCGGAGACAGCCGAGTCGGGCGCAGAAGCCGTCGAGATGGTAAGGCTGCGCCATACGCGGCATGACCCTTACAACCTGATACTGGTCGACTGGAAGATGCCCGGGATGGACGGTGTGGAAACAACGAGGCAGATCCGCGCCATCATCGGAGAGGAGTCTGCGATCATTATTCTGACGGCGTACAAGTGGGATGACGTGCTGGAAGAGGCGACAAGCGCCGGTGTGGACAGCTTCATCTCAAAGCCGCTCTTTGCGGCAAATGTGCTGGAGGAATTCGGAGAGGCGATCAAACGCCGCGAGAGCAGCGGCGCCGCGAAAAAGCAGGAGAGGGATCTGACTGGCCTTAAGATCCTGCTGGCGGAGGATGTGGAGGTGAACTCCGAGATCATGAAGATGATCCTACAGATGCGGGGGATAGAGGTCGATGTAGCCGAGAACGGCAGGATCGCCGTGGATACGTTTGCAGCGCACCCTGAGGGGTATTATGCTGCGATCCTGATGGATATCCGCATGCCGGAGATGGACGGTCTGGAGGCCACGCGCGCGATCCGGTCGATGAAGAGGGCGGATGCCGCGCAGATCCCCATTATCGCGCTGACTGCGAATGCGTTTGACGAGGATGTTCAGCGCAGCCTGCAGGCAGGCCTGAACGCACATCTTTCCAAGCCTGTTATGCCCGAGTCGCTCTTTGAAACGTTGGAGAGCCTGATCAAATAGAAACAAAACCGGGCCGGCAGGAGATCAGTAAATTGCCGCCCGGAGAAAGCACTAAAAAACAGCGATACGCGAGGTTTATGATGCCTGCGTATCGCTGTTTTTTCTTAGGACTCACTGATGAGCAGATCGCCCGCGGTCAGTGACGCCCGCATATTGCTGTTTTTTTAGATAACCTGTGCCTCAGGTGAAATCCTTCTGGCTCGGCTTGCCGTCGCAGCAGGGATCGTCGGGATCCTCCGCGGCAGCCTTGGGAGCGGAGGGCGTAACGTCGCCCAGCCCCGTAGTCTCGGAAAAGACCACATTGTTTGTTACGGCCTTTACAGCGTCGGTCGGGATTATCAGCTTGCTGGCCGTGCCGTTGGAGAGAGATACGAGAGCTTCGTATTTTTTGAGCTCAAGCACCGCGGCGTCAACGCCGGCTTCCTTGAGCGCGCGCAGACCGTCGGCCTCAGCCTGTTTCCTTAGCAGAATGCTCTTGGCTTCGCCCTCAGCTCTGGCGATACGGGCATCTCTCTCGCCCTCTGCGGCGAGGATCATGGCCTGCTTGTCGCCCTCGGCTCTCGTGATGGCCGCCTGTCTGTGGCCCTCGGCCTGAAGCAGGGTCTCGCGGCGGTCGCGCTCGGCCTTCATCTGACGCTCCATGGCGTCGCGGATCTCGGCGGGCGGGATGATGTTTTTGATCTCGACACGGGTGACCTTTATGCCCCAGGGGTCGGTCTCATGGTCGATGACCTCGCGCATCTGCGTATTGATGACGTCGCGGCTGGTGAGAGTCTCGTCCAGATCCAGGTTGCCGACGATATTACGAAGGGTCGTGGCAGTCAGGTTTTCCATGGCGGAGATGGGATTGACCGCGCCGTAGCAGAAGAGCTTCGCGTCCTGTACATAGTAGTAAACGACGGCGTCGATCTTCATGGTGACGTTATCCTTTGTGATAACGTTCTGAGGCGGCGAATCCAGCAGCTGCTCCTTGAGCGTGACTTTGCGGACTATGTTGTCGATAATGGGGACTTTGACGTGCAGGCCGGCGCCCCATGTGGCCTTGTACTTGCCGAGGCGCTCGATAACGTAGTTGTGGGCCTGCGGCACGATGCGGATGTTGGTGATCAGCAGTATCAGGATCAAAATGATGACGATCCCGACGATGATTCCTGTGGTATCAGGCATATTCGCTCCTTTCTTTTTCAGACGTCCTGCTGCCGGGCTTTGCCGGACAGCAAATTACACATACAGAAACTTATTTTGTGTAGCCGGGCTTGCCCAGCAGCATAAACATGTTCTTTTTGTAGCTTTCCACGCCGGGCTGGTTGAAGGGATTCACGCCCAGCATATATCCGCTGACTCCGCAGGCAAACTCAAAGAAATAGAAGAGCTGTCCCAGAGTTTCTTCGCTGCGGTCCGCGAGGGTGATGACGAGGTTGGGTACGCCGCCCTCGGTGTGCGCGAGGATCGTTCCCTTCATGGCGCTTTCGTTTACAAAGGTGAGAGGTTTGCCGGCAAGGTAGTTCAGGCCGTCGAGGTCGCCCTCTTCCTCGCGGATCACGATGGGCGCGGATTCGTCCTTAAGGTCGATGACCGTCTCCATCAGCATCCGTTCGCCGTCCTGGATATACTGGCCCATGGAATGCAGGTCGGTTGTCAGGTCGACGGACGCGGGGAAGATGCCCATCTTGTCTTTGCCTTCACTCTCGCCGTAGAGCTGTTTCCACCACTCGGCTATGTAGTGAAGAGAGGGATCGTAATTGGCAAGGATCTCGACCTTTTTGCCTCCGCGGTAGAAGCAGTTGCGCAGGGCGGCATAGCGCATGGCCATGTTTGACTCAAAGCCTTCGCCGAGCATCGCTTCGCGTGCGGCCTGTGCGCCGCGCATCAGCGCGTCGATATCGCAGCCTGCCGCGGCGATGGGCAGCAGACCTACGGCGGTCAGTACCGAATAGCGCCCGCCGATATCATCCGGGACTACAAAAGTCTCGTAGCCCTCGGCGTCGGCGAGAGTCTTGAGAGCTCCGCGCGCCTTGTCGGTCGTGGCGTAGATGCGGTCGGCAGCGCCGTCCTTGCCGTATTTTTCCTCCAGCAGGTCCTTAAATACGCGGAAGGCGATAGCCGGCTCGGTCGTGGTGCCGGACTTGGAGATCACGTTTACCGAGAAATCCCGTCCGCCGATGTGGTTTATCAGATAGTTGGTATAGGCGGTGGAGAGCTGGTTGCCGGCGTAGAGGACCTCCAGGTCGCTTCCGCTCCCGCAGCCAAAGCCCGGACGCAGGAACTCGATGGCGGCGCGGGCTCCGAGGTATGAGCCGCCGATGCCGATGACGACGAGGACCTGAGACTGGCTGCGGATCTTTGCCGCAGCGGCCTTTATGCGGGCGAATTCTTCCTTGTCATAGTCAACAGGGAGGTTTATCCATCCGGTAAAATCATTGCCCTCGCCTGATCCGTCGACCAGCGTCTCACGTGCGGAGAGGGTCTCCTTTTCCATGTGGCGCAGGGTCTGCGCGTCACAGAACGACGCGAGATGAGATTCGTCCAAAGCTATTTTCAGCATAATTATTCCTCCTGAAACTGGTTGTGAGCGGCGGCGGAGCGTGCACCGCCTCCCGGGAGCAAAACTTCACGCGTCCTGGCGTTTCCGGGAGATCAGATTTCCGCCTGCAACTCCACCTTGAATTTTAGCAGATTTCGGAGTAAAGTTAAACGGCAAAATCAATAAATCACTGAAAGCCGCCTTTGTTCCGCCGGGGCAGGGCTTTTATGAAAGGATACCATATGAAAAAGATCGTTCTCACCGGGGGAGGCACCGCCGGTCACGTCACTCCGAATTTCGCTCTCGTCCCGCTTTTACGGGAGGCGGATTACGATATACTGTATATCGGGTCCAAGACCGGCATGGAAAAAAAGCTGGTCGAGGAGGCCGGGCTGCGCTACGAGGGGATCTCGAGCGGCAAGCTGCGCAGATATTTCAGCATGAAGAATTTTACCGATCCGTTCAGAGTCCTGAAGGGATTTTCCGAGGCGAAAAAGATCCTCAAAGAATACCGTCCTGACGTCGTTTTTTCAAAGGGCGGCTTTGTCAGCGTGCCCGTCGTCTACGCGGCTGCAAAGCTGCATGTCCCCGTCATCACCCATGAGTCTGACATGACGCCCGGACTCGCAAACAAGCTGAATCTGCGCAAGGCTGACAAGATATGCTGTAATTTCCCCGAGACGGCCAAGGGGCTTCCCGCGGACAAAGCCGTGGTCTCGGGCTGTCCCATCAGAAAGGAACTGCTTGAGGGCGACGCGGCACAGGGACGCGAGCTGACCGGCTTTACCCAGGATAAGCCTGTGCTCATGATCATCGGAGGGAGCCTTGGCTCGGTGCGCGTAAATAACGCCGTGAGAGCCGTGCTGCCGAAGCTTCTCGAGGTCTTTCAGGTAGTGCATCTGTGCGGAAGGGGAAATCTTGACAAGTCGCTGGAGGACACTCCCGGCTATGTCCAGTTTGAATATCTGACCGAGGAGCTGCCGCATATCTTTGCCATGGCGGATATAGTGATCTCGAGGGCGGGCGCGAATGCTATCTGCGAGCTGGTGGCGCTGGCCAAGCCCAATATCCTGATCCCGCTTTCACGGGAGGCCAGCCGCGGCGACCAGATACTTAACGCCGAGAGCTTTGAGCGGCAGGGCTTTTCGTCCGTGCTCGAGGAGGAAGAGCTGGTCGGAGATGCGCTGGTGGAGAGGGTGCTTGCGGTCTACGCTGACCGCGAGCGCTATATCAGCGCGATGAAAAACAGCGCCCATACGGACGCTGCGCGGGTGATCGTGGATCTGATAAAAAGCGAGACCAGGTAAGGTCACGATCAGAGAAGACTGATAAACGTTTCGCAAATGGCTGCCGATCTGTCGGCGGCCATTTTTTCGAATGCGTCAAAGGATTCTGCGGCTTCGCCGCCGGCAGTGTCGGACAGTACGCGCAGCACGGCGAACGGTACGCCGGAGAGAGCGCAGACCTGAGCTATGGCGCCGCCCTCCATTTCCGTACATGCCGCTCCGAAGGTGTCGCGGATAAAACGGCGGATCTCCGTATCATAGACAAAGACGTCGCCTGTCGCGACCAGTCCCTTTGCTATAGTCGAATCGTCGGAAGCCCCGGAGGGATCGGCACTTTCATCCGTTTCTCCGCTTACCCTGACAGCTGCCGTAAAGAGAGCTTCGGTAAGACGCTCGTCGCAGCTAAAGACGGTAGGCCTGTCTTTTTCAAAGCCGCTCATCGCGCCCTTTGTATATCCGAAGCCGGTCAGATCAAAGTCGTGCTGGACAAGTCCCGTCGCCACTACGGTGTCGCCTACGGAAAGCTCGGGATCGGTGCCGCCCGCAATGCCGGTGTTTATGATAGCATCGGGCGAAAAACGGTCTATGAGCAGCTGCGCAGTACGCGCGGCGTTTACCTTGCCGATGCCGCATTTGACGACGGTGACGGTTTTGCCCCGCATCGTCCCCGTGTACAGATCGAGCCCGGAGAGGGTCTCCTTTTTCCGTCCGTCAAGCAGCGAGATCAGCTGTGCAGTCTCACTGTCCATGGCGCCTATGACGCCGATTTTGCCAAAACCACTCATCTTATTCCTCCGTATCTGTGGCGCCGGTTTTGCCTTGCCGCGATGATTTACTTTTCTTTTGACTATCATATCACAGTTCTTTCGATTGCGAAACATCACAAAAAACCCGCTGCGCGTCGCAGCGGGCTCGGGATCAGAGTCTTCTTACAGGATCGGCGGGACACCGGGAGCGGATCGCCGGATCAGTGATCGTTCCGGCTCAGTCTACCTTGGGGAGCTTGGCGAAGCTCGCTTCAAGCTCTTCGTCGGTGGGGATGTAGTCGCTCATCTCGCCGTTGTGGAATTTTTCGTAGGCGACCATATCAAAATATCCGGTTCCGGTCAGACCGAAGACGATGGTCTTTTCTTCGCCGGTCTCCTTGCACTTGATTGCCTCATCGATAGCAGCGCGGATAGCGTGTGCGCTTTCGGGAGCAGGCAGTATGCCTTCGACGCGGGCGAACTGCTCAGCCGCTTTAAATACCGAGGTCTGCTCCACCGAGCGTGCCTCCATCAGCCCGTCGTGATAGAGCTGAGAGAGGATAGGGCTCATGCCGTGATAGCGCAGGCCGCCGGCGTGGTTGGGCGAGGGAATGAAGTTGCTGCCCAGCGTATACATCTTTGCCAGAGGGCAGATCATGCCTGTGTCAGCGAAGTCATAGGCGAAGCGTCCGCGGGTAAAGCTCGGGCAGGACGCAGGCTCGATGGCGATGATCTGATAGTCCGCTTCGCCGCGCAGCTTCTCTCCCATAAAAGGAGAGATCAGTCCGCCGAGATTGGAACCGCCGCCCGCGCATCCGATGATGATATCAGGCTTGATGCCGTATTTGTCCAGCGCCGCCTTGGTCTCCAGGCCGATGACCGACTGGTGCAGCAGGACCTGATTGAGCACGCTGCCGAGCACATAGCGGTAGCCCTCGTTAGTGGTGGCGGCTTCTACGGCTTCGGAGATGGCACAGCCCAGAGATCCGGTCGTGCCGGGATGCTCCGCAAGGATCCTGCGGCCGATGGCTGTGTCGGGTGAAGGCGAAGGCGTCACAGAAGCGCCGTAGGTGCGCATAACTTCGCGGCGGAAAGGCTTCTGCTCATAGGAGACCTTGACCATGAAGACTTTGCAGTCGAGACCAAGGTATGCACAGGCCATGGAGAGTGCCGTGCCCCACTGGCCGGCTCCGGTCTCGGTAGTCACGCCTTTGAGCCCCTGCTTCTTTGCGTAGTAAGCCTGCGCGATAGCGGAATTCAGCTTGTGGCTGCCGCTGGTGTTGTTGCCCTCGAACTTGTAGTAGATCTTCGCGGGAGTCTGCAGCTTTTCCTCGAGGCAGTATGCCCGGACCAGCGGTGACGGACGGTACATCCTGTAGAACGAGCGGATTTCGTCGGGGATCGGAATATAAGCCGTGGTATCGTCCAGCTCCTGCGCCACGAGGTCGTCACAGAAGACGCCCCCCAGCTCTGCTGCAGTCATGGGCTGATGCGTGCCGGGATTGAGCAAAGGCGCGGGCTTGTTCTTCATATCCGCGCGAACGTTGTACCAGGAATCCGGCATCTCGTTTTCTTCCAGATAGATCTTGTAGGGGATTTCTTTTGCCATGATGTTGCTCCTTCCTTTTTTGGCACCTTTCGGCGCCTTACTGTAACTGCGGGACCTGACGTCGGGGCCTGAAAATAAAAAAACTGCCCCAACAAAAACAAAACGTTTGCTGGGACAGGATGAAAACAACCTGCGGTGCCACCCGGCTTGGTATCAGCGATACCCACTCGCGCATACTATCATATGCCGGCTTTTGATCACGGAGAGCCCAGCTCCGTCTCCCATACTAAGGCCTTGCCTGTTCCGGTCGCCCTCTGAAGTCCATTCAGTCAAATCTTTCCTGTCGCGCTTCCACCGTCCGCGGCTCTCTATGAGGAAGGGGATAAGACTTACTTACTCTTCATCAACGGTTTGAGGGCATTATATCACGCTTTCCGGCAGTGTCAATATTTGTTTTTAAAAATTGCTGGATTTTTCGGGGAAATGTGGTAATATATATGGGCACGGACACTTAGCTCAGCCGGGAGAGCGCTTCCTTCACACGGAAGAGGTCGTGGGTTCGAGCCCCGCAGCGTCCATGAGAAAGGGACCATCCACGGATGGTCCTTTTCTCGTGGACATTATATCGGTCGGGCTCGGAGTTAGGATCATTTTGCTGTTTTTCGAAAAAGGACCCGAGATTTTGCGGTGGAGCAAGTGCTTCTCGACCTTGGAGTTAGGGTCATTTTGCTGATTTTCGAAAAAGGACCCGAGATTTTGCGGCGGAGCAAGTGTTTCTCGGGCTTGGAGTTAGGGTCATTTTGCTGTTTTTCGAAAAAGGACCCGAGATTTTGCGGCGGAGCAAGTGTTTCTCGGGCTTGGAGTTAGGGTCATTTTGCTGTTTTTCGAAAAAGGACCCGAGATTTTGCGGCGGAGCAAGTGTTTCTTGGGCTTGGAGTTAGGGTCATTTTTCTGATTTTTCAAAAAAGGCCCTAACTTTTAGGAAAAAGATAGAGATATCGTGAATGATATCTCAGCGAACGCCCTCGGCTTACATAGCATTATCTTGTCCCTGTATACGCCTTGACGGCCTCGGCACGGATCGCGGGATCCAGGTCGCCGCAGGCGGATCTGGCGCGCAGCAGCGGCAGATTTACATTCGTTGCATCGGTATCTTCATCCATACAGATAGAGCATCCGATCCCGTACAGCACAGTCTTTTTCGTTTCCTCGCTCAGACTGTCATCACCTGCGAGCCTGCACAGTGTCGGGACGGAAGACGGACCGAGGTGTATGAGGTAATCTGCGTCGATCTCTCCCGTCATCCCTTCGATATAACAGTTGTAATTGTGCCCGGCGATGAACGCGTCGTGGTCGGGAATTGCCAGCAGGCCAAAGCATATGACCAGCAGCCCGAGCAGGATCGCGGTCAGGTGCAGGCGCTCAAAGAACTGCTTCAGGATCGCGAGCAGGAACACGAGTATAAGCAGCGCCATAAACCACATGGTGTACAGGCGGAGCCGCGTCAGCCCGTACGCCGAGACGTACATTATCATCTGCGACATCGCGGTGAGGGATATGACGACCGTAAAGACCGACAGGATCACGGAGCAGATCCGCACGACCGGAGAGATCGCGCCGCTGTTTGCCCGCTTTGTAAAGATCCGTATGGATATAAGCGCGAGAGCGTTTATCGAGGCGGCGGCGCAAAGTCTGAAGAAACCGTCCCTCGCAAAATCAGCGAAGGTATAGGCGCCGGGCAGGGATGAGGCCAGGATCGCGCCGTAATAGTCCCGCTGAGCGACGATAAAGACCCCGTACAAAAACAGCAGAGGGACGATCGCAGCCACGATGAGGATCGAAGGCGCAACTTTCATTTTTTCTCCGATATTCCCGCATTTTTCCTCAGTGTAACCGCCGGCCGCGGGGTGGGACGCCGCATAGAGAGAAGCGTAATAGTACATTCCGAGAGGGACCCCGAAGATCAGCGACCAGATCCGTGAGATCAGACCGTCGGAGATCGCCGAACGGATCCGATCGAGGATGCCGGTAAAATTACTGTCATAAGAGAGCAGCCCCGCGACAATGAGCGTGGGGATGATGGCGATGCCTATGCCGCCGAGGATGAGGAGCAAGATCCTTCCCGCCTTTTTACCGCTGCTGTTGGCGGCGATCCCCCTTGCGGCAGCTCCGATCCTTCGGAACGGCGCGCCAAAGAACGCTTTTGCGAGTTCAAATACATAAAAGCGTCCCGCCCTTTTTCCTATCGCCGCTTCCGATCCGGTCAGGTTGAAGAGGAAAAAGGCTGCGCGTATGTATATGAACACAAAAAAGAGCAGCACCGGGCTCCCGGAAAAGAAGAAACCGAGAGACAGTATCAGAGCGGAGACCGGATAAAACCAGCAGCGGCGGTTCCTTTTTTGTTTTCCGAAAAAGACAAAGGCATAGGCAAACAGGCACACCGTAAAGATGAGCGCCGTCATGGGCCTGTCCCAGACCCAAAAGCAGCGGCACAGGAGATAGCCGATCAGTGCCGAGACCCAGGCGAGCGCGGATTCCTTTGCGGTGAACGTCATCTGAGGCTTCGCGGGGCGCACGGGAGGATGGAGCGGCGCCCCGGTCATGGGATCAAAATTATAAGTATTTGTAGTTTCGTTCATTTCAATCTTCCCTTCTGTATTCGATAATGTCGCCCACTTCACAGTCGAGCGCGCGGCATATCGCGTCCAGCGTCGAAAACCGCACAGCTTTGGCCTTGTTGTTCTTGAGGATTGAGAGGTTGGCGAGCGTGATGCCGACCTTATCGGAGAGCTCTCCGAGCGACATCTTGCGTTTCGCCATCATTACGTCGAGATTTATGATGATCATGAGATGTCTCCTTATACCGTAAGATCGTTTTCTTCCTTGAGATATACCGCTGCCTCGATCACGTTCTTGACGACACGGATGGTCAGCCCGACAAAGAGGATCGCTGTGCCGACGACCGGCGCCAGCGTAAAGAAAAACGTCAGAGCGATGAGGATGATTCCCATAAAGATCAGACACCATGAGATGCAGCGGATCAGCTCCACGGCGGGCGCGGTAAAGACCTTTTCCCTGCGGACCAAAAGAAGCAGCGCGAACAGCATGCCCAGCGCTGCCAGCATGAGGACCGCTTCTCCGTAGCCCGCGGCGCGGATGATCAGGATCTGATATCCGGTCAGCTGCAGGCTTTCTCCGTTATAGCCGGGACGGTTGATGAGGTAGTCGGTGAACGCAGGCAGAAAAAACATAAAGACAATGACTGCCGCGATCATGGCCGCGCACAGTACGAGCGAGATGTAGACTGAGAGTTTTCTGTTGATCTTGAGCATATACAGCCTCCTGAATCTTTATGGAGGGAGTATAGCATCATCTGTGATGAATATCAATATAAATTTATTGAAAAACGATAAAAACCGGACTTAGCCCGAGATCGAGCGGTTGAAATACTGGCTTGCGTGCTCGATGAAGAGCCTGGACGAGACGGTCAGCCTCTCGTCGGAATGCCAGGAAAGAAGGATCTTCCTGCCGCACCGGGGCTCTTTTATCGGGATCACGGTGACGCCCGTAAGTACCGACTTCCAGGAATGCTTTGGGACGATCGAGACGCCCATATTCGCGCGGACAAACTCACATATCATGCGCCAGTCATGGCCTTCTGCCGTGACTTTCGGAACAAAGCCCGCCTTTGCGCAATAATGCTCCACCGCCTGCCGGTAGGTGGATTTTTTATTGAAAAGCACAAAATTCTCTTTTTTTACTTCCTTCAGATCCACATGCAGCCTGTCCGCAAGGGGGTGCCCGGCGGGGACTGCCAGCAGAAGCTCTTCGTCATACAGTGTTATGGCGGTATCCGGCGTCTCCTCGTCGGCGATCTGCATCTTGATGGTCAGATCATAGACAAAGTCGGAAAAGTGTGACTGATTGGTTTCCTTTCCTATAAATAAATGTATCTGGGGAAATTTTCTGTTAAAGGATGAGATCAGATCTATGAGCGAGTCCACACCGGCCTGGGCGTTGATGTGGATGTCCGGATATGAGCCCTCGCGCATGGCCCGAAGCTCCATCTGTCCTGAGCTGAGAGCGTCCAGCGCGGTATTCACGCGCCGCAGGAAGACCTCGCCGCTGGAGTTGAGGACGATGGATTTGCCTGCCCGGTCAAAGAGGTCCACGCCGAGCTCCTCTTCCAGCCTCCGGATCATGCGGCTGAGAGCCGGCTGAGAGACGTGAAGCCTGCGGGAAGCCCTGGTCACGCTGCCCTCCTGGGCGACTACCTGGAAATAGTTAAGCTGCAGAAGATCCATGAGACAGTTCCTTTCGCTGTATATCTATAACTCTTCTGTAATATATGCATGATTATAAATGTCTTTTACAAACAAGTCAAACTAAGATATCTTAAAAAAGCTGAAACTTTTTCATTGTCTATATGCTGACAGGAGGTTATCATGGCAGAAAAGAAGCCGGTTCCGAGGATCATCGATCCTGTGCGTGACGCAGAGGAAGTGGTCTGGCTCGGAGACAAGCCCGGAACCATCAGGAAAGTGTATCGTATTCTTACCACCGAGCGCTTTAAGGTCGGACTCGCGATGTTCAGCCCGGGCGAAGGCGGATCAGTCCATACTCATGACGCATCAGAGGAGTTCAGCTACTGCATTACAGGCGGCAGCACCTCCGAGGGCGAAGGCGGAGTACAGGTGGGCGTGCAGAGCCAGGGCAAGGTCAAATGGAACCCTGTCGGCTCTTTCCACGGCGGCAAAACCACCTACGAGGCCGGCGTTTCGCTCAAGCTCTGGTCGTATTCGGCCGGAGGCGAGCTCCCCACAAACGACGGTGTGACTTCATTCGGAAAGGAGGGCAAATAAATGAAAGAGCCATTTGGTCCTTCCAAAGTTCTCGATCCCTATGAGGACAGCACGTTTGAGTGGCTGGGAGACTGCCCCGGACATATCGTAAAGCTTTACCATCTCATCGGTACGGAGGCAAACCCTTCCCAGTTCTACGATGTAGGCTTTTATGAGATCCTGCCCGGAGAGAGCGTACCGGTACACACCCACGACGTCGGCGAGGAATTTGCCTACATACTGCACGGCGAAGCCATCCTCACCACAGAAAATGACTATGTAGTCGGCAATCTTCCCGAGGGCAAGCTTGTCTACGTGCCTGAGGGCGCGCCGCACGGTTATGTCAACGTCGGGACTATGCCGGTGGAGATAATAGTATGGGCCTCAAAGGAAGCAGGCCTGAAATTCTGATATGAAGATCACGGAAGTTTCTGTTGTCCAGACCGCTCCGATAAGCGGCAACGAAGCCTGGAAGCCCATCTTTGTCCTTATCAGGACCGACGGGGGCATCACCGGCCACGGTGAAATAGGCCTCGCGTACGGCAAGTCGCACGACGCGGGTTTTGGCCAGGGCGTGGATTACGCCAGGCAGATCATCGGCATGGATCCGCTTGACTGCGAGGCGATATGGCAGAAGCTTCAGAGAAAGACCTTCTGGGGTATGAGCGGAGGCGCCGTGCCCTTTGCCGCCATCAGCGGCATCGACATAGCCCTCTGGGACATCCGGGGAAAGTATTACAACGCCCCGGTCTACAGGCTCCTGGGAGGAAAAATGCGCTCCCGCATCCGCTGCTACGCCAGCCAGATACAGCTTGGCTGGGGCAAAAAGAGCCGCCGCCATGTGCGCGCCGAAGAGTACGCGCAGGCGACAAAAGATGCGGTGGCCGCAGGCTTTGACGCAGTAAAGGTCGACCCCGCGGGGATCGATGAGGACGGAGGCTGGAATACCTGGAATCTGACGGGACTCCTCAGAAACAGCCAGCTCGGACTTATCGAAGACAGAGTGGCCGCCATCAGAGAGGCCGGCGGAGAGGACCTTGATATAATCGTCGAGCTGCATGCAAACACCGGTGCGGACGCGGCTCTGCAGATCGCGAGGGCTCTGGAGCCCTACGGTATCTTCTATATGGAGGAGCCGACGCAGTCTCTGAGTCCCGAGCTTTTCTCCTACATATCCGCCAGGACGCCGATCCCGCTGGCAGCGGGCGAGCGGATCCACGGCAGATGGGGGTTCCGTCCGTTTTTTGAGCAGCGCTCGCTGTCTGTCATCCAGCCCGATGTCTGCAATGTGGGCGGTATCACGGAGGCGAAAAAGGTCTGCGATATGGCCGATACCTACGATATCAGCGTGCAGGCGCATGTGTGCGGCAGTCCGCTGTCAAACGCCGCGGCGCTTCAGCTGGAGGCCGCCATACCCAATTTCGTGATCCACGAGACTCACGAATACTCCATAGTCCCGGAGAACATTGCTCTGTGCAGGTACGATTACCAGCCTGTGGGCGGATATCTGGAGGTGCCGGAGCTGCCCGGGATAGGACAGGAGATAAACGAAGATATACTGAGCTCAAGCCGCGTAGTTACGGTGCGCTGAGGGAAATAAATGGACATCACGGTAAACACAAAACTTCATCCGCTGCTGGGAAAGCCGCTCAGGCAGTCCCTGTCCAGCCGCCTCTGCAACCGCATGTACGAGCGCATGGGAGTTGACTGGTACCGCTTCCCGGTAGAGATCGAGCGCGAGGGCGTCGGCCCCGTGCTGCAGGCGTTCAGATACATGAACGTTGGCTGCATAGGCGTGACGAAGCCGTACAAGGTCGACGTCATACCTTTTCTCGACGGAATGGATGAGCTGACCTCAAAGATCGGAGCAGTAAATACCATCCGCGTCGAAAACGGGAAATTCATCGGCAAAAACGTCGATGGCCCTGCTTTTCTCAATTCCCTGAGAGAGGACGCGGGATCGGATGCTCCCGGGACGACTTTCTTCTGCTTCGGAGCAGGCGGCGCGGGCAAGGCCATTTGCTGCACGCTGGCCTATCACGGAGCGAAAAAGATCTATATCACCGATAAATTCGATAAGTTCGCGAAAGCGCTGACGGACGAGATCAATACGGAGTTTTCTCCGGTAGCCGTGCAGATCCCCTTTGAGGATAAGGCGGCTGTGGAGAGGGCATTCAGAGAGAGCCGCGTCGTAATGAACGTTTCCGGAGTCGGCATGGCGCCGGATCTGACCGCGACCCCCGCCGATCCTTCGTGGTTTTCGCCGGACCAGATAGCTTTTGACGCGACCTACAATCCCGCAAAGACGCAGTTCCTCGCGGACGCGGAGGCAGCCGGCTGCTTCATCTTTAACGGAAAAAAGATGCTGATCCGCTGCCAGATGGCAGGATTTAAGGAAAGACTCGGCGAATGCCCCGACTACGAGGAGTGGTCAAAGCTCTTTGACGAGCTGCTAAGCGAAAACAGCGTAGCCGGAAGGTAAAGCGCCGGGCTTTGCGAAAAGAGCAGGCAGAGTAAGGAGATAACATGAAAAAAGTACTTATGCTTCACGGGCCGAACCACAACATGTTCGGACACAGAGACAAGAATCTCTACGGCACCGTGACCTATGAAGAGATAAACGAACTGATGAAAAAAACGGCGGACGAGCTGGGACTCGAGCTGGAGATCTTCCAGAGCAACCACGAGGGAGCTTTCATCGACAAAGTCCAGGAGGCCTTTTACAACGGGACCGACGCGGTGATCGCGAACCCCGGAGGCTGGACTAACAAGTCCGCAGCGGTCATGGACGCGCTCGACATACTGACATGCCCCCGCATCGAGGTCCACATGTCAAACACCTTCCGCAAGCACGGAGGCGTCGTGGAGGCACAGACCGCAAAGACCGCTACAGGTGTGATCATCGGATTTGGAGCAGAAGCGTATGCGCTCGCGCTGCGTGCAGCTGCAAGTCTGATCAAATAATTTTCCAGGAAAGGGAAAGGTAAGAATTATGAAGAAATTTTTAGCAATGCTCCTGGCAGCAGCCATGGTAATGGCGCTCGCCGCCTGCGGCAGCTCTGACACCCAGAGCTCCGACGCCGGCACTACTCCCGCTGCTACAGAGGGACAGTCCGCTGACAGCACTTCCACCGAGGCACAGGCCGAGGCGTGGAAGCCCACCAAGTCCGTTTCGGCCGAGATCGGCTACGGCGCCGGCGGCTCCACAGACGCAGCTCTTCGTCCTCTGTTCTCCGTAGCAGAGAAGGAAATGGGACAGACCATCGTCGTTAACAACGTTACCGGCGCTTCCGCTTCCATCTCCTTTAACGCAGCTCTTCAGCAGCCCGCTGACGGCTACACTCTCGTTATCGGCGCTGAGACCCCCGCTCTCTATGACGCATACGATCTCATCCCCGAGACCTATGACGACACCGAGATCATCATGGTAGTTGCCAATACCGACAACTGCATCTTCGTTTCCAAGGACAGCCCTTATCAGACCTTCACCGAGATGGTCGAGGCCGAGAAGGCCAACCCCGGCACCGTTCTTAAGGTTGCTTCCGGCAAGGTCGGCGCTTCCGCCAACATCTCCGCAGTTATCAAGGCTGTAGCCGGCGTCTCCTTTGAGGAGTACACCTCCGACGGCTCCGGTACGACCGTTACCTCCGTCATGGGCGGCTTCGCTGACTGGGGTCTGGCTTCCTTCACCTCTCTTAAGGACTACATCGCCAGCGGCGACGTACGCGTACTTTGCTCCGCTTCCTCCGAGAGAGTTAAAGAAGAGTATCCTTGCATCACCGAGGAGTATCCCGACATGGCCAAGTACCTGCCTATGAACGCTTTCTACGCAATTACCGTCAAGAAGGGCACCGATCAGGCGATCATCGACTACTACACCGAGCTTTTCACCAAGGCTTACAATTCTGACACCTATCAGGAAACTCTTGCAAACATGGGCCTGAACCCTCTGGGACTTACCGGAGAGGATGCCGCCAAGTTTGTACATGACTACAGACTTAACGCCATCACCGTTCTCTATGAGACAGGCGCCATCACTCACAGCCCTGAGGAGTTAGGCCTCAAGTAAGGACTATTAAATGGAAGACAAGAAACTTGCTTCTGCTCAGCCGGAGACCCCGGCTGAGCAGCTTCCCGCAGAGGAAGAAAAAAAGAAGGAGACCCTGGTCCCCGGCGGCAGATATCTGTCCACCATACTGTTCCTGCTCTTCGGAGTAGTCTTTTTCGTTCAGTCGGTACAGATGTTTATCGATGACCCCAGGCCTCAGGGCTACGGCACCTTCCCCATGATCGTGTCCGGCCTTCTGATCGTATTGACCATCATCGATTTTATTGAAAAGACACAGATAAAGAGCTCTATCGCAGGACTGTCATTCAAGGACAAATTTGTTGCTATCATCAAATTTTTATTCC
This sequence comes from uncultured Lachnospiraceae bacterium, assembly GCA_946623295.1. Taxonomy (GTDB): domain Bacteria; phylum Bacillota; class Clostridia; order Lachnospirales; family Lachnospiraceae; genus UBA3774. The sequence goes on from CAMOQY010000006.1 coordinate 17,551, forward strand.
CCATCAACAGCTTTGTCTTCCTGCTTATGAGCGTTGCTTTTTACGTGGCGATCGAGCTGGGATGCCCGTTCCTTATTGCGGCGCCTGTTTTCCTGCTCGGCTCCATGTGCTATCTGATCCCGCACAACATAGTCAAGAACCTGATCTACACAGCTGTCATTATCGCTGCGATCTACGCGATCTTTACACTGCTGTTCAAGGTCTCGCTGCCGTAGGAAGGAGGAAAATATGGACGTTTTATCATATCTTGCCACTCCGTTTACCGATCCGCTCATGCTGGTCGCAGTAGCCCTCGGCACACTCGCGGGAGTTTATGTAGGAGCCATACCCGGTCTTACCGGTACCATGGCGGTCTCGCTTCTGGTATCCCTGACCTTCGGATGGTCCACCAACATCGCCCTTGCGGCGATGATAGGCGTTTATATCGGCGCCGTCTTCGGAGGCTCGCGTTCAGCTATCCTGCTGAACATCCCCGGCGCTCCGGCTGCCGTAGCTACCGGCTTTGACGGCTATCCCCTCGCTCAGAAGGGCAAGGCCGCGCAGGCTCTCGGTATCACTACCACGATGAGCTGCGTCGGCGGTATCTTCGGCGTGCTCTGCCTGGCCTTCCTGACCCCGCTCGTGTCAAAGATCTCTCTTAATTTCAGCCCCGTGGATTACTTCCTGCTGGGAGTCATGGGTCTGATGATGATCGGCGCGCTCGGCGGCGGCTCCATGGTAAAGGGCCTCATGGGCGCTTGCGTGGGCGTTCTGCTCGGCCGTGTAGGCATGGACAACATGTCCGGCGTCGTCAGATTCACCTTCGGCTCCACCAGTCTTATGGCCGGCGTGCCCAGCGTAGTTGCCATGATCGGTCTTTACGGCTTTTCAGAGGCGCTTATACAGCTCAAGAGCCGTGACTTTACCATAGTCAAACAGGACGTAAGGAGGATCGTTCCTCAGTTCAAGGAAGTCGTCAAGCATTTCTGGCTGACACTCAGATGCTCTACCATCGGTATGGTGGTCGGAGCTCTCCCCGGTGCCGGCGGTACAGTCGCGGCTCTGCTGGCCTATGACCACGCACGCCGCACGACAAAGAATCCGGAAGTGCCCTTTGGCGAAGGCGCTATCGAGGGTCTGGTCGCTCCCGAATCCTCAAACAACGCCGCAGTCGGCGGAGCCTTTATCCCTATGCTGACGCTCGGCGTCCCCGGTGATGCCATCACGGCCATCATCATGAGCGCGCTGATCGTACACGGCATGCAGCCCGGTCCTCTGCTCATGCAGAATTCAAAGGATCTGTTCTACATAGTCGTCGCGCTCTGCCTGATAGCAAATATCCTGCTGCTGCCCTTCGGACTTACCGGCATCAGGCTTTTTGCCAAGTTTGTTGAGATCCCCAAGGGAAGACTTTTCCCGATCATCGTCATTCTGGCTGTTACGGGCGCTTACGTTACCAACAACCTGACGATCCACATCGGATGGATGCTTCTCTTTGGTTTCCTGGGATATCTGCTGAAAAAATTCAAATATCCCGCCTCGCCTCTGGTGCTCGGTATAGTACTGGGCAACATGCTTGAGACAAACATGCGCAACGGTCTGGTCGCCTTTAAGGGCGTCGGCGGTTTCATCGGCAGTATCTTTACACGTCCCATCACCTTTATACTCTTCCTCGTGCTGTTCTACTTCGCGGTGAGCCGCATGAGATGGTGGAAGGCAATGATGTCAAAGATCAAAGGATTTTTCAAGGGACTTTTTAAAAAGAAGAAGGCGTGATCACGCCGGTTTATAGAAAGGGTGACCGGTCCGCCGGTTGCCCTTTTGCTTAAAAGGAAGGAATCAGCATGGCACTTGCACTTAAGGTTGACGAGAAAGACAATGTGGCGACGGTCTTTGAAAACGGCGTCGTCAGCGGCATGACCGTCGCGGTGCGCGACAAAGCCGGCCGCACGGAGGATATAAAAGTGATCGGCGACGTGCCCTACGGCCATAAGATCGCGGTAAAGGATATAGAGGCCGGAGCCCCGGTCATCAAATACGGCGAGTCCATAGGGGCAGCCAGCAGGGATATCGCCCGGGGTGAATACGTCCACGTCCACAACATGGTCGCCATGCGCGGACGCGGAGATCTTGCGGAGGGCTGATCAATGTATACTTTTCAGGGTTATAAAAGAGAAAACGGAAAATACGGAGCCAGGAACCTGGTGGCGGTCATACCGAGCGTCATCTGCGCGAACGACGTAGGCCAGGCCATCTGCCGTCAGGTCCAGGGCACGATAGGATATTTTCATCATCAGGGCTGCTGCCAGCTTCCGCTGGATCTGAAGCGCGTGACGGATGTGCTGTCAAATCTCGGGCAGAGCCCGAACGTCGGAGCGGCGCTGGTGGTGAGCCTGGGCTGCGAGGGCACGGACCATGAGCGCATCGTGGAGGAGATCCGGGCGAGCGGAAAGCCTGTGGAGATCATCAGGATCCAGGAGCTGGGAGGCACGTCCAGAGCTATACAGGCAGGCATAGACGCCGCGCAGAGGCTGGTGCTCCAGATCTCCGGGCAGCAGAGAGTGACCGCGGATATCTCGGAGCTGGTCATGTCCATCAAATGCGGCGCTTCCGATACGACGAGCGGCATGGCTTCAAACTGCGTGATCGGATATGTGGCCGACAAGCTTGTGGATCTCGGCGCGACGGTGGTCTTTGGTGAAACGACCGAGTTCCTCGGGGGCGAGCATATCCTCGCGCGCAGAGCGGTAGGCGGCGAAAACGGCCCGGTGGGACGCAGGATCTATCAGATAGTAGACGAGATGGAAAAACGCGCCATGTCGATAGGCGAGGACATGCGCGGCGGACAGCCGACTCCCGGAAATATCGCGGGAGGCCTTTCAAGCATAGAGGAAAAGAGCCTCGGCGCCATCGTAAAGAGCGGGCACAGGCCCATCCAGGGGGTACTGGACTACTGCGAAAGAGTCGACGGCCAGAAGGGCCTTTGGATCAAGGACGCCCCGGGACGCGAGCCCGAGATCCTGACAGGCATGGCCGCGACCGGTGCACAGTGCATGATGTTTTCCACGGGACGCGGCGCGCCTCAGGGCTTTCCTTCGATGCCCGTGATCAAGATCTGCGGCAATCCCAATACCTACGAGCGGATGCAGCATGATATGGATCTGAACGCC